>JAHEEB010000007.1:0-15521 GCA_024640925.1 Bacteroidota bacterium
GTAGTAACCAATATACTGGAAGGTGCACAAAATGTTTCTATTGCAAGCGGCCAGATTAGTAGTACTACGCAGCAGCTATCGCAGGGAGCCAATGAGCAGGCATCAACAACAGAACAAGTAACTTCGTCGATGGAGCAGATTTTTGCCAGCATACAACAAAACAGCGAAAATGCTTCGCTGACAGATTCAATTGCAACAAAATCGGCAAAGAGTATGAAAGATTTGTATAGTGCTTCTGAAAAGAGCCTGATATCGGTAAAAGAGATTACCAATAAAATTAGTATTATAAACGATATAGCGTTCCAGACCAATATTTTAGCTTTAAATGCAGCCGTTGAAGCTGCAAGGGCTGGTGAACACGGAAGAGGTTTTGCCGTTGTTGCAGCCGAAGTGCGGAAATTGGCGGAAAGAAGTAAAACTGCAGCCAACGAAATTGTCGATTTGTCCCAGACGAGTCTTGATGTCACTGAGAAAACGGTTAGTCAACTTTCTTCCATAATCCCCGAAATTGAAAAAACAGCCGCACTTGTTCAGGAAATCTCTGCATCGAGTAAGGAACAGAATACAGGTAGTAACCAAATCAATAATGCTGTTCAACAATTAAGCCAGGTTACTCAGCAAAATGCCGCCGCATCGGAAGAAATTGCCACCAGTGCCGAACAGTTAGCCTCTCAGGCAGAACAATTAAAAGATATAGTAAATTTCTTTAAGGTGGATCAGCTATCCCTTAAAAGAAATATAATTCAGTCAGCCACTGCAAAAGAAAGCAAGAAACATAGAGAAGAATCTTTCTCTAAAGGTACCTCAAAACATTTACTGAAACTTAAAACCGATGATGACAAGGATTTTGAAAGCTTTTAATGGTAATAGAAATAAGATAGTTTGTGCCGTTTTTTAACCTTCTATCTATTCGAAAAGGAATCTTTGTAATAAAAAAAACAGGATGAGTTTATCCTGTTTTTTGTTCTGTTTGCATCAAATCTTTAATAAGGCCATTTCCAATCCCTTATTTCGGGCATGTCTTCGCCATATTTGCTGATAAAATGTTTGTGTTCTATCAACTTATCTCTCATTTTCTGCTTGATGTATGCACCTGAATTACCAATACTATCTACCCTGTCTACCACATCGTTTACAAGGTGGTACCGATCCAAATCATTCAGAACTACCATATCGAAAGGTGTTGTGGTAGTACCTTCTTCTTTATATCCGCGTACATGAAGATTCTTGTGGTTTTCTCTTCTGTATGTAAGCCTGTGTATTAGCCAGGGATAACCATGATAGGCAAAAATTACAGGTTTATCCTTCGTAAAAATATAATCGAAGTCTTTGTCAGACAATCCATGAGGGTGTTCCGAAGCTGGTTGCAATGTCATAAGGTCAACTACATTTACAACCCTGATTTTTAATGCTGGGACAAGTTGTCGCAGAATATCCACCGCAGCCAGGGTTTCCAGTGTGGGTATGTCGCCTGCACATGCAAGTACAACGTCGGGTTCACTGTTATTGTCATTACTAGCCCATTCCCATATGCCTATACCTGCTGTACAATGTTTCACAGCTTCGTCCATAGTAAGATACTGCAACTGGGGTTGCTTGCCGGCAACAATCACATTTACATACTGGCGGCTTCTTAAACAATGGTCGGCAACCGAAAGTAATGTGTTTGCATCGGGTGGCAGATAAACCCGTATAATGTCTGCTTTTTTATTTACCACATGGTCGATAAAGCCCGGGTCCTGATGCGAAAATCCATTGTGGTCCTGGCGCCAGACATGCGATGTAAGTAAATAGTTCAATGAAGATATTTTTGCCCTCCAGGGTATGTGGTTGGTAGTTTTCAGCCATTTTGCATGCTGGTTGAACATGGAATCGATAATATGGATAAATGCCTCGTAACAGGAGAAGAATCCATGGCGCCCGGTAAGCAAATATCCTTCGAGCCAGCCCTGAAGTGTTTGTTCTCCCAAAAGTTCCATAACCCTGCCATTTGAAGACATGTGCTCGTCTTCTTTCAGTTTTTCGAGCAGCCACACTTTATCGGTTGCTTCAAAAACATCGGCTAACCGGTTCGAAGCTGTTTCGTCGGGACCCATTATCCTGAAGTTCTTATGCTCTTCGTTCAGCTTCATCACATCTTTCAGAAATTTACCCAATGCCCGGGTCGATTCGGCAACTACTGTTCCTGGTTTATCCATTTTAACAGCATAGTCTCGGAAATCGGGCATGGTCAAATCGCGCAAAAGCAATCCGCCATTAGCATGCGGGTTAGCACCTATTCTCTGTTTTCCTTTTGGAGCAAGAGTAGCTAATTCATCTTTCAGTTTTCCTTTATCATCGAAAAGTTCTTCGGGCTTATAGCTCTTCATCCATGTTTCTAACTCTTTAATGAGGGCCGGATTTTCTTTAAACCCGGTAAGCGGAACCTGGTGCGAGCGCCAGGTATCTTCCATTTTCTTTCCTTCAACAACTTTTGGTCCTGTCCATCCTTTAGGTGTTCTGAGGACAATCATTGGCCAGGTTGGCAGCTCCTTGAATCCATTCTTTCGGGCTTCCTGCTGTATCGTTTGTATCTTTTTAATGATTCTGTCAGTTGTACGGGCCATTAAATCGTGAATTTCCTCCGGATCGTTTCCTTCGATAAAATAAGGTTGATATCCATGCCCCCTGAATAATTGTTCGAGTTGAGCATCACTTGTCCGGGCCATTACCGTGGGATTCGATATTTTATATCCGTTCAGATGAAGGATAGGCAGAACAGCCCCATCGCGTACGGGGTTTAAAAATTTGTTTGAAACCCAGCTCGATGCTAAAGCTCCTGTTTCGGCTTCACCATCGCCAATAACGCAGCAAACAATCAAATCGGGATTATCGAAAGCTGCTCCGTGTGCATGAGAAAGAGCATAACCCAACTCTCCTCCATCGTGAATAGAACCGGGGGTTTCGGGTGCCACATGGCTTGGTATGCCCCCAGGGAATGAAAATTGTTTGAACAGCCTGTTTATTCCTTCCTCGTTCTGGGGTATGTTTGGATAAACCTCGGAATAGGTTCCTTCGAGATAAGCATTGGCAACCAGTGCGGGACCACCATGACCGGGCCCGGTAATATACATCATGTTCAGGTCATACTTTTTAATGGCTCTGTTCATGTGAACATAGATTAGATTCAGTCCGGGACAGGTACCCCAATGCCCCAAAAGCCTGGGTTTAATATGGTTAATCGATAACGGCTCTTTTAAAAGTGGATTATCGTACAAGTAAATCTGTCCGACTGATAAGTAATTAGCGGCACGCCAGTATGCTATTAGTTTTTTTAGCTCCTCGGCTGCCAGATAACTGTGTTTTGTGTTTTTTGATTTCACGGTACAAAGTTTTATTTCTATTAAAATTACGATTTTGAATATAGAAATGCACGAATATTCTCGTTAATTAAACAGAAAATCATGCATTTTAAACGAAAAACAATCCTGAAAAGGTTTTTGTTTAAAAAAGTACAGTGGAAATTATCAATTACCAGGAAAAAATTCTGAAAAGTTTAGGAAAAAGTTCACTTCGGAAGGAATTTGCCACAAAAACGAAAACTCCAAAAACTGTCATCTATTTTGAAAAAACACAATGACATTTACTGCTTTCTTCTCAAATCCATTAAAGATAAAGTAAACGATTAAGGTAGCAGTTCAACACTCTTTTCCCTGAATACAATGTTATAATTTTCCAGTTCTTTCAGAATTGGCTCATAGATTTCTTTTATGGTAGGAATATAGACACCCTCCAACCTGATTTGTCCGGTAAGAACCATTTTTGTAGCTATACCAAGTGGCAGCCCAACGGTTTTGGCCATGGCTGTGTTTACGGAATCGTCGCCTGCAACAACAAGTGAAGTTGTTAATAGGGTAGGCTTCTGCTGATTTGCTTGATGGAAGATAAATTTATGCCACATTACAAGCATATCTTTATCACCTGGTTCCAGCACCCATTTATTACAAATGATGCGCTCCAGAATCTGAGCCGGGGTTGCATTCTTCAAACCAATTTTTGTGTTATCAAATATACCTAACCATTCAAGTTTTTCGCGGACATCTGAATCCTGATCAATATGCATATAATGATAAAGCTTAGTTTTTACCGGATCTTCGCGACTGTAATAAAGAAACGAATTAATAAACTCCTTATAGGTCATTTCTTCTGTATTGTTCATGGTATATGAATCGTCTGTAGCACCTAACTGGACAAAGACATCCCAGGCACGGCAAAACCCCGGGCGGCGAAGCGTACCCCTGTATACGGTTGGGACACCCCTGAGATTGTATTTTTCGATATATTTTAATGAATCACGGTTGGCATATCCTTCAAATTTTCCATATCCCTGGATATCGATTACTTCGGTACGACGAAAAAGTCTGTGGTAAGGAATATACTTATAGGTTCCTTCCTGTATAAAACGGGCTGGGCCACCTTGTCCTGCGAGAACAACATTGCGTGGATTCCAGGTAATCTTATAATTCCAAGGATTGTTATCCGATTCGGGCGCCATTAGTCCACCGGTGAAGCTTTCAAAACATTTCAATTCATGTCCCTGTTCCCTAATCCGGTCAATCACATGCATGGCCGACATATGGTCAATACCAGGATCAACGCCCATTTCATTCAAAAAAAGAATACCCTGAGCTTTTGCCTGCGTTGCCATTTCCAGTATCTCAGGTGATTCGTAAGATGCTGTGAGAAGCGATCGTGAATATCTAAGGCAGGCTAATGCAACTATCGGGTGGAATCGGGCTGGTAACATGGAGACTACGATATCGGCACGTTGAACTTCTTCGTTTAACTGTTTTTCATTAAAAACATCGAAGGTAATTGTCCTTACAGAAGGCGAAACCTTAGCCAGAACAGATTGAATGTCATTATCTCCAACAGTTATTTCCCAGCTATATTTTTGTGCATTCTCCTCAAGGTAGCGGATGAGCACTGAGGATGAACGACCAGCGCCGATAATCAATATTTTTTTCATAGTTCATTACTTACTAAAATCTGTTGGTTTTTATACTTTCTTAATCCGGCTGGTTCACCCAATCGTCCAGGTAGTTGTATTTTTCTGTTAGTTTTCCGTCCTGTGCAATGGTAGCCCTTAAAATAACATTTTCATCGTCTCCGGAAAGCAATAAGGGAAGAACATGGTTTATAATATTTTGTCCAAAATCTTTTGAAGCTTCGGCAGGTAATCCGCAGGGGAGATTGTCGATCGCCATTACTGTAATGTTTGCAGGATTGCTGAAGGGTGGTTCTTCTTTGCCGGTATAAGGATTAAAATCATAGTAGGGCATTTTAAAATTAGTAGTTCTTATTGTAGAGGGTATCGATCCTTCCAGATCACAGGTAATATCAGCAATTACTTTAATTCCGAAACTTTTATCTCTCATCTGGTCAGGTGTGAATAAAACAGGAGCGCGGGGATCCCAATAAGCAGCCATGATCAGGAGATCCGTTTCATTGGTAAAACGACCAAAATCACTTTCATATTCACCTGGATTTTTGAAAAAATGTTGCAATTCAAAGGGTTTTCCTGTTTTATTCCGGTTGTATTTTTCAGGTCCAAGCTGAACATAAACAGATTTTTTAATGTCTGAATTTCCCAAATATTCCTCAACATCAACTTTTTTAATACCAAAAGCATCCATCATTTCCACTGAACCTCCTGCTACTCTTCCATCGCCAGTTATTGCAATTTTTACAGGAGGCAACGATACCGATGAGACTAGTTTCTTCATCTCTCCCAGTTCTCCGAAATCTTGCGGATGTGGCAGAATATTGTATTTATGCCTGATACGCATTGCCCTGATTCCTGTATAGGTGCCAACTATTCCTGCCCAACGCCCAAATCCTATGATACGTATACCATTCCTGTCGGTGAGGGTTTCGTAATCAACTAATTTTATATGTTTCTTAAGCACCGCTTTCAGAAGTTTTTTGTTATGACTTTGCTTTTTAATCGTGTGGGAAAAGAAGAAATAGGTCTTGCCAGGTATCAGTCGGGTCAGATCAACTTCTTTCACACCCATTAGCACATCACAATTGCTGAGATTAGTTTTTACCTTAATACCCATATCCGTATATTCTGCATCCGCAAAACACCGGTTATTACCCGGTTCCACGAAAACCTTCGTGCCTTGAAATTTTTCTTCAATCATTCTGCATTGTTCGGGTGATAAGGGTACCCGGTTGTCAGCCGGTATTTTTGTCTCTCGTAATATTCCTATCTTCATATAACTTTGTAATTAGGTTGAAACTTTAAATTCAATTCCTTGTGCCAGAGGAAGCTCCGAACTATAATTTATCGTGTTTGTCTGCCGTCGCATATAAACTTTCCATGCGTCAGAGCCCGATTCGCGACCTCCTCCCGTATCTTTCTCTCCTCCAAAAGCGCCACCGATTTCGGCTCCGGAGGTCCCGATATTTATATTAGCAATACCGCAATCAGAGCCTGCGTGTGAAAGAAACTTTTCTGTTTCCTGCAGATTGTTGGAAAACATGGCTGAAGACAAACCTTGCGGGACAGAATTATGGATCTGAATGGCTTCCTCCAATGTCTGATACCGTATCAGGTATAACAAAGGTGCAAATGTTTCCTCCTGTACTATCTGATACTGATTCTCAACTTCGGCAATGCAAGGTGTAACATAGCAACCTGAAGAACAATTTTTATCATCTACCGGATTGCCTCCATAAACAATCTTCCCTCCAGCCTTCTTTACTTCGTCTACTGCTCTGTAGAATTTTTCTGCAGCAAGTTTGTCAATAAGTGGCCCAACATGTGTTCCGGGATCCAGTGGATTGCCAATCTTCAGGCTACTGTAAACTTTCACCAGCCTGTCCATGAACTCGTCAAACAGTGAATTATGCAATATAATCCTTCGTGTAGATGTGCAACGCTGCCCTGCAGTTCCAACTGCCCCAAATACAACAGCATGCATAGCAAGTTCTATGTTAGCTGCTGGCGTAACTATGATGGCATTGTTGCCTCCAAGTTCCAGGATTGTCCTGCCCAGACGCTCACCAACAAACCTGCCAACCTGTTTTCCAATTATTGTTGACCCTGTGAAGGAAATTAATGGTATATTTTTGTCCTTGAAAATATCATGGCCAAGGTATTTTGAGCTGGTGGCAACCAGGTTGAGCACTCCTTCTGGCACGTTATTTTCAGAAAGTACCTTTGCTATTATTTTATGTACCGCAATAGCACAAAGCAATACCTTGGAAGAGGGTTTCCAAAGCACTACATCGCCGCATACCAGTGCAATCATGGCGTTCCATGACCATACTGCCACTGGAAAGTTAAAAGCAGAGACGACTCCAACGATGCCCAGAGGATGGTACTGTTCGTACATACGATGACCGGGACGCTCGGAATGCATACTCAATCCATATAGCTGTCGTGACAGTCCTACTGCAAAATCGCATATATCAATCATTTCCTGTACTTCGCCTAAACCTTCCTGGTATATCTTTCCCATTTCCCAGCTCACCAGCTTACCCAAGGGTTCCTTATATTTCCTGAGTTCCACACCAATAAGCCGAACGATTTCTCCTCTTTTGGGAGCAGGAATCATACGCCACTCTTTGAAAGCTTCACTGGCTTTGGAGACCAATATTTCATAATCTTTCAGAGTACATTGTTTTATGCCAGCAATTGAACTCCCATCTGCTGGTGAAAACGAAGTCAATACATCACCAATTGTGTTAATCCACTTTGTTCCAGTGCATAAACCGGGATTTATGGCTTCTATTCCCAGTTCTTTCAGCATTTGTTGAACACCATAATTTTTATCCATAGAATATTTTGTTTGTGATCTGTGATCTGTGATCGGTGATCTGTGATCGGTGATCTGTGATCGGTGATCGGTGATCTGTGATCGGTGATCTGTGATCGGTAATTACTATTTACTCATCACTCATCACTGCTCACAGATCACTATTCACTATTCACTGATCAAATTCACCAATCCTCCTTTCTCCAGTATTTGCAATAATTTATCAGGCAAAGGATTGAATTGGATTTTTTTGTTTGCAATAGTAATACAGCCTGCTCCCATATCAATTTTTATTTCATCGCCCTGTTTATATGCTTCAATTGCCTCAGGTACAACCAATATCGGCAATCCCTGATTCACCGATGAGCGGAAGAATATTCTGGAAACTGATTTGACCAATACCGCTTTAATTCCTATGGATACCAATCCTACAGCAGGATGCTCCCTGGAACTTCCGCATCCGAAGTTTTCTCCGCAAACCATAATGTCTCCCATCTTTGCTCTGGCAGAAAACTGTTCATCGAAACCTTTTAATAAATGAGGAATGATTTTCTCAGGCTGCGAACTGTTTATTTCGTACGTCAGGTTCCCCGCAAACATCTGGTCGGTATTCAGATTGTCGACATCTTTATAATTCCAGACACCATTCGCATAACGGCAATCCGACTTTTCAATGATAATTGTTTCAGATTGCTTTATAAGATAAGGAAACTTCGATTTAATCGTATTGTCAGCAGGTGAGGTAATTTCACCCATTATAGCGGAGATTGCTACTGTAGCTGGTGAAGCGAGGTAAATAGATGCTTTCGGATTGCCCATTCTACCCAGGAAATTGCGGTTAGCTGTGGAAATTACATTGATACCATCCGCGGGAATTCCCTGTCCTGTTCCCAGGCATGGTCCGCAGGAAGGGGTAAGAATACTGGCACCAGATGCCAGAAATATCTCTGCCAATCCTTCTTTGATAGCTTTTAGGTATATATCACGCGATGCAGGGGTTATCAACAACTGAACGCCTTCTTTTACCTTTTTCTCTTTTAAGATTTTGGCTGCTATACGCAAATCTTCAATGCGGCCATTCGTACAGGTACCTATCAGTGCCTGATTTATAAGTGTGCCGGCTATTTCATCTATGCTTTTTATATTGTCAACATGGTGTGGACAAGCAGCCAGAGGATACAACGCCGACAGATCTATTTCATATTCTTTTTTATAGCTTGCATCAGGGTCGGCCCATATACCAGGTGTCCGTTGTCCGATATGACCAAACAACTGCTCATCTGCCTTGAAAACAGCATTTTTCGCTCCCATCTCCGAAGCAAGATTGGCTATTGTCATTCTGTCGGCAATTGTTAATGTTTTCACTCCTTCACCGTGATATTCAACAGACATATAGTCAGCTCCACTGGAACCAATCATTCCGATTATATGTAAAGCTAAATCTTTGGCATATACATTCTTTGGCAACCAGCCATGTAGGGTTATCTTCATCGATTCAGGAACCCTGAACCAAGTTTCCCCATGTTTCCATAACCCTGCCGTCTCTGTACGGTCAATTCCTGTGGCAAAAGCATTAAAAGCACCGGCCGTACACGTGTGACTGTCGCTTCCGACAACTATCATGCCGGGAAGGGCATATTTCTCCATTAATTGATGACAGATTCCTTCGCCAGCATCATGAAAACGCTTTATGCCCTGGTCACGGACAAATGTTCTTATTTGCTGATAATCATTCGCCAGTTTGCTGTTGGTTGGCGGAGCATTATGGTCAAGCACTATCAATAACTGATCGGGGTTAAAAACCTTAGAACCATTCATTTTACGAAAAGTACTTTCTATACTGGAAGTATTATCATGACTGAGAATAATATCCGGCTTATGAAATACAATACTGCCAGCTGGTGCGCTAAATATTTTCTCGACAAATGTTTGTTTTGCCATAGTTTATGTGATTATATCATTAACAGATCCCCTTTCTCGTAAATCATCTTCTGTACATCGGAAAATGCAGAAATTTGGATGGTTTTATTATTCCTGGAGTTAGTTAATGTTCCTTTCTCCATATCAAGGATGACTTTGTCCCGATTTTCAAGCTCCAATTCTCCCAAGTTAACATATGTTAATACCGGGAATCCTGCATTGATGGCATTTCGTTCATAAATTGCGCCGAATGATTCCGCCAGTATTGCATGGTTTTCCAGTGCCTTGAAACAATCTACGGCATGTTGTCTCGAACTTCCGGCGCCGAAATTCTTTCCGGTAATTATGATATCGCCGGGCTCCGACTTTTGTGGATAATTTTCCCATCCTTTCAGGTTACCCAGGGCATATTGCCCCATCTGTTTTATATCGGTTATGGCAAGATGCTGATTATGATAAATCATGTCTGTATCAATATTGTCGCGGAAAATAAGCCATACCTTTCCTTCCAGGATCATTTTCTTTTCGGGCAAATATGAATCACTTACCGTTTTGGCTTTGGCTGGTCCGGCAGAAACTTTATAAACTGAAGGTGTTTGCGGTATGGCATCTTTTGTAGTGATATGACCAGCAATAGCTGAAGCCATAGCCGTAGAAACAGAAGCCAGGTAAACCTCCCCTTTCCCTTGCTTACCCTCGAAGTTGCGATTACCTGTGCTTATGGTTTTTTCTCCGGGGCCATTCTGACCAATTTGTCCCGATGCACAACCTGCACAACCTGCATTACCGAATAAAGCACCAGCCGATTTGAAAATTTCAATCAGCCCTTTGCGCAGACAGTGGTTCCAAATCTCATCGGTCGAAGGAACTATCTTAAGAACTACACCGGGAGCAACTTTCCTGTCCTTCAGGAGTCTGGCAGCTTCATTCATATCTTCTACCCTGCCGTTGGTGCAACTTCCGATAAACACTGAATCGATTTTAGTCCCCATAACATCCTTCACCGGCACAACATCGTGAGGTTTGCCTGGTAATGATATAACGGGAAAGAAATTCTCCAGATCGATTTCAAAGGTCTTTTCATACATTGAATCTGAATCGGCATATACAGGATTAAAATCAACGAATGAGCGAGAACGGCAATAGTCTAATACATTGTGTGAAGGTGGGAAAAGAAGGATAATGGCTCCCATTTCAGTGGCCATGGAAGAAATTGTGATCCGTTCATCAAGCGTTAAGGCTTCCACTCCATCGCCATATAATTCAACAGAGTAACCGAGAAGTCCATCGGCACCAAATTTCTTTAACAGGTTCAGGGCAATGTCTTTTGCCGAAACCAGTTTTGGCCTTTTACCCTTTAGTATGATTTTTATTGATTCGGGGATTTTAAACCAGATCGATCCGCGTGACCAGGCTGCAGCTATATCACGATCACCCATACCTTGTCCGAAGGCCCCAATTGCACCCAGAATATTGGCATGTGAGTCGGTTGATACAAGCGTTGAGCCAGGTGTGGCTATCCCCTCCTCAATAGCCAGGTGTGTGCCTATTCCAGCATTAATATCGTATACCGTAATATTATTTTCTCTCGCGTACAGCCTGCATTTTTGCTGATTTGAGGCATATTGCTGGTCGGATCCTGTCGGATTGCAGTCGAACGTAAAAAATGTTTTATCGGGGTCAGCAACAAGTAGATTATTCGCCTGCAAATTCTTGACCACACCAGCCCCACCAAAATCGCGAGCCAGTCGTACATCAATCAGAACATCAACAATTTCTCCCGGAACTACTTTGTCTTTTCCGCAATGCGAAGCAAGTATTTTTTCAATAATAGTCATATCCTATTTTAGCCTGTTTTTAAAGGAGAGAAATGTCATAAAATCGGCATGATGCACTATATATGCCTCTGTAGAACGCTTTACCATGTCACCTTCACCAGCATGAGTGGCAATAATATGGCATACTTCAGGCGGAACGCCACATTGTTCTGCCAGGGAAACTCCGGAAAAAGGATGTCTGATATATTCACCATATCTTCCCTGAACGCAATTGCCATCATCATCCAATATATATTCAAGCATTTTGCCCACATCAGCAAGCATTGCGCCCGCAATGAGTACATCCATATCCACTGGAAGTTCGTCCTTAAAAAACTCATGGAATATGAGGCCACACTCCCGGGCAATATGAACTACAGCCCTCTTGTGAGCCATAAAGCTTACTTTCAGATTGGGACCAGCCAGAAGAGTAAAAGGAATCTTATGTAAATCTTCGATTTTCAGGACACTTTTTTGCAGCGCCAGCTCCCAGGTTTTAGCAGTCTTTTTTCGCAGATCTTTATCTTGAATCCACTCCAACTCAGGCCAAAGTTCTGTTAAAGTTGTCATATAGTCAGTTATTAATAGAGTATCACAACTTTTTAATTATCGCGTCTCCCATTTCCCTTGTCGATGATGCTCCCATTTTCACAACATCGGGACTTCCTTTCATTTTAAGCATGTCATATGTACGGACCTTACCTTCTTTGATAACATTGGCTATTGCGGTCCTGATTTTTGTTGCCAGGGTATTTTCCTGCAAATGATCCAACATCATGCAGGCCGATTCGATCATAGCAATGGGATTAACAATTGAAACCGGATAGTTGGCATATTTTGGCGCTGAACCATGAGTAGGCTCAAACACAGCGACATCCCTACCCAGATTTGCACTGCATGCAAAGCCAAGACCACCGATCAGACCGGCAAATCCATCTGAAACAATATCTCCAAACATATTACCTGCCACAATCACACCATAATCTTCCGGATTTTTTGTCAGCCACATCATCTGAGCATCAATATTTGTGTTCCACAATTCAATGCCGGTGAATTCATTTTGTATCTGCTTTGCCATATTGTACATCATGCCGGATGTTTCGCGGATAACATTTGGCTTTTCGCATAATGTAACTGATTTGTATCCATTCTTTGCTGCATGCTCAAATGCTGCCCGCAGAATTCTTTCAGTAGCTTTTCGAGTGAAAATTCTCGTAGATACCGCAATCTCCTCAGGAGGAACATTGACAAAGTTTTTCGCAAAGTTTTTATGAGTCCGCAAAGCCTCGTATACAATCCCTGCGGGATTACTCCATTCCACGCCGCAATATAATCCCTCCGTATTCTGTCTGAAAATAACAACATCCACTACAGGTTCCTCTATTTCACCCTTAGCACCCCGTCGGATGAAGTTCAACGGATTCCCTTTATATGTGTGACAAGGCCTGATACAGATATCAAGGTTAAAAAGCTGTCGCATACCAACGATAGGACTGGAATACACAAGTCCCTTTCCTTTCAAATCCGGTAAGAGCTCAGCTGCAGCCTCCTCATTTGGTTTGGATGTTATAGCACCAAATAATCCAACCTTGTGTTCCTTGAGGAGTTCGATTGTACGTTCCGGCAGAGGATTTCCTTCCCGGCACCATAAATCCCACCCGATATCACCTTTAATGTAATCGGCATCAAACCCCACAGCATCGAGCACTCTGATTGCTTCCTGCATTACAACCTGACCTATTCCGTCGCCAGGCATTACAACAATGGTTTTCGTTGACATAATCTTAATTTTTGATGTTAGCCACCTGTCTCACTACATCAATCACCGTTCCATCCACCCATTTGATTGCTGCAACAATCTTTTCTCTAAAAACCGGTTTTTGTGGTTTGCCGCAAATAAACTCTGCTTCATCTTTCAGTTGACTAAGTGTTTTAACAGGTAGGTCTGACCCACTGATTTTTTCTATGAGATCAGGCCGTAATGGATTCACTGCAATGCCTCTTTCTGTGATTACAACATCGATAAGTTCACCAGGTCCGCAAAGCGTGGTTACCTCATCTCTAATCACGGGTATACGATCACGAAACAACGGAACAGGCAGTATAACTGTTTTGCCAAACAGACAATTCTGCCATCCGCCAATGCCATGCAGCAGATATCCATCGGAATGACTTACTACATTGGCATTGAAGTTCAAATCTATTTACGTGGCGCCCAGAATCGCAACATCCACCATGCTTGCAAAATTGCCCTTGCTATGGTAGTTGTAGCTGGTAAAAGGACTTGTCATCACATGCCTTGGATTATCGCGAATAGAACGTACACCTTCGAGATCAAAAGTCTGACCATCGAGAATATATTCCACCAAGCCTTCCTCAAGCATCTGAACCAGGTATTTATTACTGCCTCCCCTGGCAAACCTGGCTTTTATTCCTTTTTCCCTCATTATTTCAGCAAAAAAGTTTCCTACAGATAGAGCAGTACCTCCAGCTCCGGTCTGAAAGGAAAAGCCATTATGTATAATCCCGGTTATGTCGCAAAATCTGGCCGTCATCTCGGCAAGGAGCAACCTATCGGGACTACGTGTGATTTCGGTAGTTCCTGAAACAATCTTTTCGGGAATGCCAACCTGGTCGACTTTTACTGTGAAATCAACATAATTTCCCTGGATTTGCCATGGTATGCAAGGGAAAGCCACCATGTTATCCGTTACAACTATTACCCTGTTGGCATATTGTGCATCGGCCAAAGCAAAGCCAAGCAAGCCACTGGCTGAATTACCGTTTACTCCATTGGCATTACCAAAAGTATCGGCACAACCCGCACCAATAACAGCGATGTCAATTTTTACATCTCCATCCTGAATAGCTTGGTACCTGCCGCCATGAGAACGCAGCACTGCCGTTTTACTCATTTTACCTTCAGAACAGTAACGACCCAGCGGACCATTCATGCTTCCTTCGATGTGACTAATTGTACCATCGTCGAGGTATTTAAGTAAGTATGAATGACAAGGGAAGGACGCAGAAGGAAACCAGCACAAATTTTTGATCCCAAGCTCATGAGCACAATCAAACACCATGTTAGCTACAAGGTCACCTTCCCTGAAATGATGGTGTGTGGAGATGGTCATCCCATCCTTTAAACCTGCTTTAACAAGAGCTTCTTTTAGTGTGGATATTTGTTTGTTACCATCAGAAGGATAATCGATGTTAGAAGGTATTCGTGGAGCAAAACGATTACCTGTCGGTTGGTATTTACCAACCCCTTTGAAGGGCACAACCGGTTTGCCGTTAATACTGGTAGGTACGAACCGGCCTGCAGCATTTTTAACCAGATTATTGCTCATTTGTAATCCCTCCAGTTTTTTGGTACTTTCCCTGCACGAACAGCTCTTTCGATGATCTTTAGGGCTCTTTTGACAACAGGCAAATCAACCATTTTCGAATCGATAACTATAACCCCGGAGCCTTCCTGCTCTGCCTTTTCATAGGCAATCACTATCTTTTTAGCTTTCTCCGACTCCATCGCATCCGGAAGGAAATTTTCATTGATTACAGGTACCTGTCGCGGATGTATGCACCCCATGCCCTCAAATCCAAGAGATTTGGAATCAATGACATTACGGGCCAGCGCTGCCAAATCATCAATGCCGGAAAATACAGAATCAATGGGTTGTATGCCAGCAGCTCTGGCAGCATTAACTACCATACAACGGGCAAAGAAAGATTCTTTTCCATCGGGTGTTCTCTGTGTACCAATATCAGCGGTATAATCCTCAAGGCCAATAGCCAGGGCGACAACATTTTCGGAGGCACGGGCAATTTCAAATGCATTCATAACACCTAAAGCACTTTCAATTATGGGCATCAGGTGAATTGTGCTGTTTTTATGACCCAGAATTTCTGATATCTTCTTATCGGCTTCCAAAACATGAGAAACATGCTCACATTTAGGTATAAGAACAAGGTTAACCTG
>JAHEEB010000007.1:15531-17620 GCA_024640925.1 Bacteroidota bacterium
AATTCGTACCATGCGTTCGGCACCGTAAAAATCTATGGATCGAAGTGCATTGCGGACAAGGAAACGGGCTTCTTGCTTTTTTTCTGGAGCAACCGAATCTTCCAAATCGAGAATTATACCATGGCTTCCGTATAAACCGGCATTGATCATCAGTTTGGGATTGTTGCCGGGTAAATAAAGCCTGGAAAAACGATCCGCATCTCTGGTGGTGGAATAATTATTCTGTGGCAACAAAGGAAGAAGGAATTCTTTCTCCGTTTTGACAAGCTTTTTAATGACAGCCTCCATTCGAGCAGCAATAGTAAAGGGTAAAGCCCCCCTATCATCAATCTCAAGTCTGACATGTTCCACTCCGAAAAATTTTAGCAAATTCCTGCACAAATCCAGTATTGATTCACCGTACATCGATTTGACTTTACTCTTCAGATCAATGGACAAATCTTGATTAGGTGTTTGTATCAGGTTGATGAAACAATCTGATCTGATGCCTTCTTCCCGGTTACCAGCAGAATATTCCATATTTTCGGATTATGTAGAATTATAAATTACTGAAAAAATATCAAACAAAACCTGACGGTTGTCAGGAGTTTATGGGAGAAAATATTTTATGGGATTGACGTTAACGGAAAGGAATTTATTAATTAAACTCAGATACTTAATAAACAGGCTCAAACTTAGGTTCAAGTGTTTTGTAACTTTTTGAGAAAACATAGCAACTGTGTTTATTTTATTTCCTTAATGTTAGCCATGGCGTTTTTCCAATATATGAATAAAAATAAAATAATGTGGTGGAATCTGAAGAAAGCTGGCGGCAAAATTCCAGCCCGAGGAACGCGAACATCATCAGGCTTATCGAATGGGACGAGTTTACAATACAAAAAGAAATCCAATAACTACACGGGCATTGGAGTGTAAATGATGCGGGTAGATAGAATGAAGGGTGTTCGCCTTACCACTGAGGTATGAAGCACGGTTGAAACAAGATTTGCTGTGAGAAGTCAGTCAAGGCCAAAGTAGGTAAAACGAGTCATCAAAGAGATGGAGTACTCAATGAACCACTGAAGTGCTGAACCTTAAGAAGTGAAAGTAAATGACTGTTACCGGTTGAACTCAAATTCAAATACATTTTAAATAGTATTGGAATCAGGGTTTAAATAAAGAAGAGTCAGCTTCTCAACCTTATTTGTTCATATCATGCAAGGGAATTAACTTTCCTTTGGGGACAACCCGTAAAGTAATAGTAACATCATAATCCGTATGATCATTTCCATAGTTTGTATGTTTTTCTCCATGGAGTGTTATCTCATACACGCTTTTAGGATCGAGCAGGTATTCTTCGAGAGCCTTCGGATTGTCTATTATAAGAGGTACTATTATTTCTTCCTCCGTCTGTTTAGGCTGGGTATAACTGAAATTAGGTATACCTGAAAATCCGTATTTTTCAGTGAAACTTTCCAGCTTATCACTGCCTTGAGGCATACGTACACCTTTACATTCACCTTCACTTGAATATTTGCCCCCACCTGTATGATACCTGATGTTGCCAGTCATACTTGATTTCATACAATAAGCAGTACTTAAAGCTGCAACCCCAGATGCGGTAATATTACATGGTGCTATACTAATGCTCCAGTCGCATCCATTTGTACTACTGTTAAAAGACGATTCTTCAGTAAGAACCAGTTTATTATTTTTAATTCCTTTTTCAGTTATTTTACCTTCAGAAGTAAGCCGGGTTGGTTCTCCGGCCTCATCAACCTTTGTCCTGCCAAAAAGTATTGGATAGACAGTATTTCCTGAGGCTATTTGGTTAAAAGTTTCCATGTCCTGAAGTCTTTCTATACACCCTCTGCATATTTTCAAATCTATCTGGCTTTTAGTAATCACTTCGGAGGTTTGTTCATAGTTTACCGAGCCGTTTGCTTTTCTTAATGTATAAAATTTTTCTATAGAAATAATCTCCCCCGTTAATGTATCTATTGGTTTTTCTATTTTAATTCTTGTCTCACCCTTAACACAGAAACCTTCATGTCCGTTGGGAGATTTTAAAGGAGAATACACAGGAATGTATGCCTCTCTTTCGCCTGTA
>JAHEEB010000196.1:0-5604 GCA_024640925.1 Bacteroidota bacterium
ACTACAACGGTGAATAAATACAATGGCTATGCTTCACGTACATCAAAGAGTACACGAAATGATCTTCTTGAATTCACTGCAGAATACAATAAGTCCATAGGACAACACAATATTGCTATTGTGGGTGGATATACCTATGATTATAGTTTGTACGATTATTTTGAAATGAGAAACAATAATTTTCCGCTGGATATTTATGAATTCTATGATTTATCTATGGGGTATGCCCAGGGTGATTCTGCAGAAACTGGATTTGGTAGAGAGATGTATGGTGAAAGAAATTCTTCAACCTTAATTGGAATGGTTGGTAGGTTGAATTATAATTATGCCGGGAAATATTATTTCCAGGCAAGCTTAAGACACGATGGATCAAGTCGGTTTGGTGTAAATAATAAGTGGGCTAATTTTCCAGCCATACAGTTCGCATGGAAATTAAGTGAAGAACCCTTTATGAAATCCATAGCCAACATCGATCTATTAAAAATCCGTGCCGGCTGGGGTAAAACAGGTATTATTCCAGGAGAGTCATATTTGTCTAAAACTCAACTGGACTTTGATCGGTATATTTATTATAATGGTGAGTACATCCGGTTACTTGAACCACAAAAAAATCCAAATCCTGATTTACAATGGGAAGAAAAATACGAAACAAACATAGGGTTAGATTTTGCTTTCTTTAAAAACAGAGTTTCGGGTAACATTGATTTTTATAAACGCACCAGCAAGAACATGCTTTGGTGGATCGACGTAGCTGTTCCCCCGTATGATAAGGCCACATTGTTAAAAAATGTGGGAGAATTGGAAAATAAAGGTGTGGAAATTATGCTTAATATAGTACCGGTTGAAATTAACGATTTTACCTGGAATTCGACCTTCCTGTATTCAGCTAATAAGAATAAACTGGTGTCTTTATCCGGTTATGTTGAATCATATAAAGAAATTGGCGGATTGGGTGCTCCTTTATGGGAACCTGTTCAAAGAATGACTGTGGGAAGACCACTAGGAGAATTTTATACCTATAGGGTTGGTGGAGTGGATGAGAATGGTAATTGGCTATACACCAACGCAGAAGGTAATTTAGTAATTCGAGACGAACTGAATGATTCTTCCGATTTGGTGTATGCCGGAAATGGCATTCCAAAATTTACAATTAGCTGGAACAATACATTCAAATACAAAAGTTTCGATTTATCGATAACTTCCAGGGGAGCATTCGGGCATAAAATACTCAACCAGATGAGGTTGTATTACGAGAATACCGAAAAAACCTCGAATTTTCTCAGAAGCGCTTTGGATCCTGTGTATGGTCAAACGGTAACCGAAGCTCCCAGGTATTGCGACAGATACATTGAAAAGGGCAACTATTATAAAATAGATAATATTACTCTGGGTTATACTTACACTCCAAAGGCTAACAATTACATTAAAAGAGCTCGTATATATGTTTCTGGCGGAAATTTGATTACGATTACTAAATACAAAGGTCTGGATCCTGAAGTGACTACCGATTTGAGTGTTGAATATGACATTGCACCTGGTTTGGACACAAGGGAAAAATTTCCGACCACAAGGTCTTATACTGCCGGTATAAATATAGTATTTTAATGTATTGTTAGTTTATGGCTAAACTTTTAAGATTATGAAAATAATGAAAAACAGATTTTTAAAATATTCCATCGTGGCAGTGATAGGCCTTTGCTTATTTTCTGTTGCATGTACGGATCTTGAGGAAGAAACATTTGACACAATTATTGCAGAACAAATTGATGTGTCAAAATTAGACCCTGCAGTGATTACAGGAACTGCTTATATCGAATTCAGGGAAGCGATGTGGCGTTGGAACGGCCTGTTTGAAGCAAATGAATCATGTTCTGATGAAATTGTGATTTCGCAAAGAAAGACTGGTGCATGGGGAGATAATGGTAATGCCTATCAGCTCATGCACAAGCATCTCTGGACTCCGGCAATGTCAGGTGGCTCTTATCAGGGCATCTGGGCACATTTAGCCACTGGTGTTCTAAATTGCAATAAAATACTGAAAAAAATTGATGAAGGCTCATTGAATTTGGGTGACGAAACAGACCAGTGTGTTGCTGAAGTGAAATGCATGCGGGCTTTATACCATTATTTGTATTGCGATATATATGGTCGTGCTCCCATTGTGACCGTAGTGTTATCTAAAGACTCAATACCTCCTATTAAAACCCGTAAAGAAGTATATGACTTTGTGGTGAGCGAATTAACTGAAAATGCATCAAAATTAAGCAACCAGACAGGAGGTAAATCTTATACCCGCATGAACAAGTGGGCTGCTTATACACTTCTGGCCAAAATGTACCTGAATGCCGAAGTTTATTCAGGAACTGCCGAATGGCAGAAGTGCATTGATATTTGTGATACCGTATTTAAAAATTCGGTGGAGAATGGAGGTGTTTTTGAACTGGTAGATGACTATAGCGCGCCGTTTTTAGCAAAGAATGAGAATTGTAAGGAAAGTATTTTAAACATAGCTTTTACTGACGAGTCGGGTGCATGGGATAATGCAATGGGTTTCTTTTATATGCAATATGCCACTTTACATCCTGCAAATCAGGAGACTTACAATATGGGCGATCAGCCCTGGAACGGTATGAGTGCCATACCCCAATTTATTGATTCATACGATACAGCTGACTTACGGTTGAAAAAAACCTGGATAATGGGGCAACAATATTCTTCTTCTGGAGATAGTTTATACTGTACCCTAGAAGATGTTCAGACTGGAAAACCTCTGGCTTTTAAAAATTACTATACTGATATAATGGGTTCTTTGCAGGACGAAGGTTATCGTGTGGGTAAGTATGAAATCGAAAAGGGAACAAAAAACCGTTGTGCTGAGAACGATTGGGTTTATTTCCGTTTTGCCGATATCTATATGATGAAGGCAGAAGCACTGCTTCGTACTGGAAAAGCTGATGAAGCAGCTGTTTTGGTAAGTAAAGTACGAGAAAGAGCTTATAAAGATCCTGCAAAAGCTACTGTAACTGGTGCGCAGCTTCAGGGAAATTCTGTGTATCAGTACGGATTATATAATAAAGGAGTAGTTACCCCAGATAATACTACTATCGAATATGGTCGTATGCTCGATGAACTGGGCTGGGAATTTGCCTGCGAAGGTCGTCGCCGCCAGGATTTGATACGGTTTGGTGTTTTTACAAAGAATCAATGGTTTTACCATGAACCACAAGGCGATTACAGAAACCTTTACCCTATACCAAGAAGTATTTCCATTGCAAACGGATATTCACAAAATGAAGGATATGTAAATTAATAGAGATAGATAGTTTTAGGTTAAGGTTAATTAAACCGTCTCATGTTTTTGAGGCGGTTTTTTTTTCTAAAA
Organism: Bacteroidota bacterium; assembly: GCA_024640925.1. Lineage (GTDB taxonomy): Bacteria > Bacteroidota > Bacteroidia > Bacteroidales > UBA10428 > UBA10428. The sequence continues at coordinate 3,383 of JAHEEB010000196.1, forward strand.
AAAACACCGAGATCGATAAAATACACAATGGGTAGTGTAAAATACGCAATGAGATCGAAAAAATGGACAATGAAATGAAGAAAATACACGATGAGATCGGCAATGAGATCGAAAAAATACACAATGAGTAATGTAAAATACGCAATGAGATCGAAAAAATGGACAATGAGATGAAGAAAATGAACGATGAGATCGGGATCAGAGGCAAAGAGATCGATAAAATACACGATGAGTAGTGTAAAATACACAATGAGATCGATAAAATGGACAATGAGATGAAGAAAATGGACGATGAGATCGGGATCAGAGGCAAAGAGATCGATCAAATACACGATGAGTAGTGTAAAATACGCAATGAGATCGAAAAAATGGACAATGAGATGAAGAAAATGGACGATGAGATCGGGATCAGAGGCAAAGAGATCGAAAAAATACGCGATGAGTAGAGAGTATAAAATACACAATGAGTGAAAAAATGAGTGTCTCATTAAAATACGCAATGAGCTGCTGTGCCTAACCTTTCTTTCGGTTATTACTCAAATTGAACTGCTTTGCTGGAAAACGGGTTTTTGAAAAAATCTCCCAACTCCAACCCCATTGTTCCTGCTTTTCCAATGCTCCCATGCTTCCCATAGGTAAGGGAAGGATTAAGGTGGTGACTGTTTTCAAACTCCTTTTGAATGGAGCTATGTAGTCAATTATCAACAACGGAATACCACTTCGGCCTGTTCCGATTCTGTCCCCTATTCAGGGGATGGCAACTCCTGCAATGCGGGTTAATTTATTAATCAGTATTAATCAAAAAACCCGGCAACTTCCAGCTTTTTTATATTCTTTGTTGTCATAAAAAATAACCAATCACAAATAACCATAATATTATTACGGACAAAATTAGTAATACTATTTTATTGTTTTTTAATAATTTACGATGGTTATTGATATTATTTTCCGAAAAAGAAGAATATATTTTCTTCCTTGTGAAATAAAACGGAACAAATAACCATATTAGATTTTTAAAGTTTAAGCTGAAGAAGTTTAAGCTGAAAATAAATGTATAAAAATTAGTATTTGTTAACTTTTCAGGTAATATTTCTTTCAATAATTTATAATGAAGTTCTCCTTTACGAAGAATAAATATCAAGAAAAGTAATAACAGAATAAAATATACAAACAAATATACCTTGGAATAAATATTCATAATTTATGATTTTTATTAAATTAATATTTTACCAAAAAACCAAGTATAGGTCTTGTTTACAGTTGCTGATATTGGAGAACCTAAAGAAAGTCCCTCCTTTAATTACAGGATTTTATTTTCAATTCAGAAGCTTTTTGCGCTTCAACATTAATAAAACCAATAATGAATAAAAATAAGAAAACAATAACTCTATTAAAGGATTTCATATGGAAATATCTATAAACTACGCTCCGATAAGGACTGCCTATTTAACTATTAAATTAACCTTATTAGAAATTATCCAACCATAAAATACTTCAGCTTTGAGCTCTTGCATGTCTTCATGCTGAATATGCTCAGGTACTAAGTTTTTAGAATTCACACCGAGAGTATAAACCAAATAAAAAGTATATTCTCCAGGTTTTAAATAAAACTCCTTTAAATTAAAAGTGGATGTTAGTTTTGTCTTTGAATGAGGTTCTAATACAACTTGTTGTTCCTTAAATATATTTGTTTTATCGGCATATAACTCTAATACATCATGATAACTAATATTAGGTACCACAGCAAATAATTGCCGCTCATTTTTTTCAATTATTACAGCTGATGAAATTGCCCATTCTTCTTGAGTATAAAATCCAATATTGCCAATCGAATTCTCAAGTGATTTAAATCCATACAAAATGTATCTTTTTGATGAATGGTTTTTAAGTAAAATATTAACATAACCTGAATCATTCACGCATTCTAATGATTTATTTTTTATTTTATAAATAATTTGAGGGGGTTGGGCATTTGTATTTAAACAAATGAATAGAATGATAACTATTTTAATTATAAAAAGCTTATTTTTCATATCATTCAATACTATCCCCGTCTCAAATTTACAATTATCACAGAATTTGCACTTTCTTTGATAACAGATCCTAATCCATATCCAAACTTTTTTCCCCCTTGTAACTATCGTGTAAATGAACAGGTTTTGCTTTTTTCTTTATGCGCATGTTGAGAATTTCGACCAGTAAGGAAAAGAATATGGCAAAGT
>JAHEEB010000196.1:5614-7287 GCA_024640925.1 Bacteroidota bacterium
ACAAGCATAAATCCTATTAAAATTAAAAAGGAGAGGGCCAATACCTGTAAAGAAGGGTGCTTATGAATGAATTTGCTTACTGCCCCTGCAAATAACATCATTACGAATATCGATATGATAATGGCCATAATCATAAGTGGGATTTGGTTCGAAAGACCAATGGCTGTTAAAATAGAATCGAAAGAGAAAATCATATCAATTATAATTATCTGAATTATAACAGAAAACATTCCTGAACTCGATTTCACCTTTACTTCCTGTTCCCCTCCCTCCATTTTCTGATGGATTTCGGATATACTTTTTACAATGAGAAAAATACCTCCCGCCATTAAAATAAGATCCCTGATTGAAAATCCGATATTAAAAACCGTAAACAATGGATTGGTAAGTTTTATGAAATAGGAAATGGTAAGCAAAAGCAAAGTCCTGAAAAGCATAGCAAACATTAATCCTATATTGCGGGTGGTGCGTTGTCGTTCAACAGCTAATTTATTGGTTACTATGGAAATAAAAATTATGTTATCGATACCCAACACTATTTCCAGAAACGTAAGGGTTAATAAGGCTATCCAGTTTTGCGGATCAAGAAAAATTTCCATAGGTGTTCAGATTAAATAATTGACAATTTTTTTAGATAAAGAGAAAAAGAACTGTTTAAAATGATATCTGTCATAAGGGTACTAAGCCACAAAGATTCATAAAATTATATTAACCTTGTGATGCCTTTGTGGCTTAGTGCCTTTGTAGCTATTTGTCTTAATTCGATACGGCCAGGTTATAGTAGCGGTGTAGCACCAAGGTATTTCCAAGCTCCGTGCGTGTTTTTACAACAACGCTAACCTTCTTTAAAAGGTTGGTGTGTTTTGCTATAAAGTATTGCTGGGTTACCATGCCCTTATCGTTATACATTTTCTGCAACTCAGGGTCGAAGTATTTACCTTCCTTTAATTCTCCTGTATAGAACTCTGCTTCCTTAGAACCTTTTGACAGGGATATTTGAAGTTTCACCTGGTTCATTGTAGCTGCCTGGTTTATTACTTTAATGTTAATGGTAGGTTGTTGAATAAGGTTTCCATCTTTGTCCCATTCCTTTAAGCCTATAGAAGGTACACCCAATTTAAAATAGTTTTCGGCTTGCAATTTTCCATTGGGCCAGTATGTTTTTACTATACTGTCTACCATGCCATTTTTATACCAGCTCTCGCGATAGAGTTTTCCACTGGTATAATATAATGTAACCGGCCCATGTTGTTTATCATTTACAAAAAATGCTTTTCCGGTAATTTGGTGATTAGCTGTATTGTAATTAATCATCCATCCTTCATGGATATCATTCTTTAATTCAGCAGTAGATACCAGCCTTCCCTGTTCATCAAAATTTTTAGTCAGTCCGTTCCTCAATCCGTCTTTCATTTCGGCCATTTGTTTAACAGTACCATCAGGATAATATTCGTATTGAATATTATCTTCCTTGCAGGAAATTAATAGTACAAACAAACTCCCTGCGATAATAGAAGTTATATTTTTCATGTGTTTTTATTTATTTTATATTTGCTAATATTCTTATCCAAAGGATTTTATAAAATCTAAAATCCTAAATATTTTATTGTCCTAAAAGTAATCTATTTTCCTGAAAATCTGAAATGTTAACCGCACACCTCTCTTATCGCATC
>JAHEEB010000907.1 GCA_024640925.1 Bacteroidota bacterium
ATTCCTGCAACATATGATATTACTAATGCCAGTGCTTTACCAACTCTTCTTACAGAAGCACAAAACACCAATAGCGGCATTATGAGAATAAACTCATCATTACCTTCCAGCGATTTCTATGTGGAAGATGGTTCGTACCTCCGGTTAAAAAATATTCAACTTGGATATACTATTCCGGTTTCTGCGCTGCAAAAGATCAAAATACAGCGTTTTCGTATTTACATTGGAGCCAAAAACCTGTTGACCTTTACCAAATATACCGGTTTTGATCCGGAAGTAAATGAAACAACTATATTAGAGAAAGGTTTTGACAGGGGAACATACCCTCAGTCAAGATTGTACACTTTAGGACTTGACATTGTTTTTTAACTGTTCAGAAATTAAAAATTTATGAAAATGATAAAAATTAATATAATAAAATGGGGCATCATAGCTTTAACAGCTCCATTGCTTATTATTTCCTGTACCGATGATTTTCTTGACACAAAACTTACAGGAGCAGCTACTGAAGAAACATACTATTCAACCATGAGTGGTTTATCTCAATTAGTTACCGGAACGTATGCCGGAATAAATGTTTGTCCCGCTGGTCTGCACAACCTCGATATGATGTATATCGCTTATGGAAGTATTGCATCAGACGAAGCAGAAGCAGGCGGTGAACAAGGCGGTAATGATATTGTCGATTTTCAGAACTGGGATCAGGGAAATCCACAATCTGCTGAAAGCAAAGCTGTAACCGATAACAATTGGGGGTATAATTATAAGGTAATTGACCGGGCAAACCAGACTTTAACAGGAATAGCCTATTATCGTGAAAAAAATTCCGGTATGGTTGCCGATACGGCTGCTTTATTAAATCGGTTTGAAGGAGAAATGAAATTTTTAAGGGCATTTAGTCACTTCAAACTGACCCAGATTTATGGAGGAATAATTATAGTAGACCATGTTCTGGGATCTACTGAATATAGCCTTCCCCGTAACACGGTTGCAGAATGTCTCCATTTTGTCCAGCAGGAACTTCTGGAAGCAATCGACCTGTTACCCGAAAAAGATGCATATTCTGCATCGGATATGGGACGGGCAACAAAAGGTGCTGCAGAAGCATTATTGGCAAAAGCTTACTTATACGAAGCAAGCTATGCAGAAAATTATCCGGGAGATGCCCGTTTTGCCGGTTGCGAAAACACATACAGCAAAGCATTAGAATATGCAGAAATTGTTATTAATACCGATAAATATTCCCTTGTTGGAATTAAAGGTGAAACATTTGATACATATTGGAACCAAAACGGATCAACAATGTATCCAACATCAACTCCCGGGTACAGGTACATTTTCACTACGGCAGGTGAAAACTCAGGGGAATCAATATTCGAAATCCAGTCAATTAACGATGGGCAAAATTATATGTTAAGCAGGGGTACCTACCTTACTATATATACTACGGTTAGAAATTATGGTGCTGGTACCACATTGGGCTGGGGTTTCAATTGCCCTACCGAAGACCTGCTGAACGCATATGAAGAGGGTGACCCACGTAAGATGGTTACTATTGGAGAAAATGGAGATCCCGTTTTTATAGCCGATGCATGGAGTACATTAGATTGCCACCAGTCTCCCACAAATATGATCGGTCGTAAGTATGAAGGATCGCCTGCTGATTATTGGTCAACCAGAAGTTCGGATGGAAACGGACCAGTTAATTTTCCATATATCAGGTATGCCGATGTTGTACTTATGGCTGCTGAAGCTGCCTTCAAAACTGACGATAACGGCAAGGCCTTAACTTATGTCAACATGGTAAGAAAACGTGCCAGAAATGGTGCCCTTACAGGCGTACCTGCCGATTTGTTAGCTATAACATTTGACGATATTGTCAATGAACGCTTGTGTGAACTGGCCCTGGAAGGTCATCGCTTTTTCGATTTGGTCCGGTGGGGCAAACAAGAAGTTATGATTGGTCAGGAACTTCAAAAATGGCTTGGTGGTGCAGCACAGGAATCTCCTGTATCAAATAGTTTTACAATTGGTGTTAATGAGTTTTTCCCAATTCCATTAACTGAAATTATTAATTCGAATGGTGGCCTGGTGCAGTATCCTGGGTATGAATAAAATAAAGTGATTTCTACTTTCGATACAAATAGTGTCCGATAAAAAATAAACGATCAGGGCTAAAGCCCAATTGAGAAGGAACTTTGACTAACCCCAGCCCTTAAGGCTGGGGTTAAGTATAAAAACGCTGAAGGACTTTAGTTCTGATACTTTTCCCGGACAATAAGGATTCTTTATATACCCGTGAATTATGTTCCTGTCAAGTGGTATATATAAGTTCTTTATGCTCCATCTGACTTAAGAGGTTATCTTTCTTTTAAATAAACTCCGTCAAAATTTATAACTTAGTATTATCATTCTGCAAATGATTCAACCTTAAGAAATAAAAAATACATACTGCAATGAAACGAATGCAATTCAAATGGATAATTCTGGCTTTGTTAGCCTGGAACTTCAATAACCTTTTCGCCCAACAAACTATTATTGTTGAAGCTGAAACCGGTGTGCTTCAGGGTGGAGCAACCATAGCTTCATCTGAAACAGGGTTTTCGGGTACGGGATATGTTACTGATTTTCAAAACCCAGGTGATGGAGTTGTTGTTACTTTTACTGTTCCAAGT
>JAHEEB010000908.1 GCA_024640925.1 Bacteroidota bacterium
GCGTTGGATTTGTTTTCCGGATTATTGACAAGACTTCCGCATTGAGAGTATTTATTTGTTCAAGAGTCATTCCATAGGGTTCATTGATCATTTCAAAAAACAACTTCTCCGGTTTATCTTTAAACCGGAAGGAAATCTGGCTCCATATGCTATCGAACCGTGCACGTAAAGAATCAACGGCATACGATTTTTTTATCCAGTCCTCATGATGGGCATTAATAATGATGAACAAATCCCTCTTAAGTCCCCAATCGACAATCTGTTCAACTCTGCTAAGCCATGCAGTATCAATAGCAAAGGGCATATAGTCCAAAGTATGGTCATCCCAGCGAACAGGAATACGGATACATTGAAATCCGGCATCCTTGTAATCATCAAAATAATATTCCTGAACCGGCCCATTGTTCCAACCTCCTTCGGCAGGGGGTTCCAGAGTATTGCCAATGTTTATACCCCTGGTCATTTGCACTATTGCTTCCTGAGGAATTAGTTGAGCTTTGACAACCAAGGCAAGGTTTATCAGAATAATTCCGAAAAGATGTCTTATTTTCATAGTATAATTTATCTATTACTAAGGTATAAAAAACACTAAAATCAGAAAAATATATCTGCCTCTTAAAAAATATTCTTATTTTCGGCTTCTTTTTTATTACATGAAATGAATTTCTCAGACAAGATAATTTGGATTACAGGTGCATCTTCGGGAATAGGCGAGGCACTTGCCATTGAGTGGTCGACCTATAAACCCACACTCATTCTATCAGGCAGAAATACTGAAAAGCTTGAAACAGTTAAAACCCGCTGCGAACAGAAGGGAGCTAACTGTTTAGTAATTCCCCTTGATATTACAATAAGGGAATCTATTGATGGAGCTGCAGAAAAAATTTTTAGTACATTCGACAGGGTTGATATTCTGGTAAACAATAGCGGTATTAGTCAACGATCGCTTGCAATCGAAACACCCATTGAGGTCGATCGGAAGATAATGGAAACCAATTTTTTCGGTGCTGTTGCAATTACTAAAAAAGTCTTGCCTTCGATGAGTAAGAATAAATTTGGTCATATAGTTGTTATCAGCAGTATAGTTGGAAAATTCGGATTTCCGGTAAGAACTGCCTATTCTGCTTCAAAGCATGCCCTTCAGGGTTTTTTTGAAAGCCTCAGGGCTGAAATGGTATCTGATAATATACGAGTTACAATTGTCAGTCCAGGTAGAATTCATACAAATATATCAATCAATTCCGTTGATAAAGACGGTAATAAGTATGGGGTTATGGATCCGGGCCAGGCAAAAGGTATGCCGGCAGATGTTTGCGCTAAAAAGATAATAAGAGCAGTTAGAAAATATAAAAAAGATATTCTGGTTGGCCGGAGCGAGCTTCTAATGGCATATATCAGAAAATTTCTCCCTGTATTATATTATAAAATGTCATCAAAGATTAAACCTGTTTAAATAGTAATAATAGAATGAACGGAATAAATATAAGCGGTATCCAACAAATTGGTATAGGAGTTAGAAATGTTCATGAAGCCTGGGGATGGTATAAGAAATTCTTTGGTATTGATATTCGGATTCTCGAAGAATCAGCACCAGCAGAATATATGCTGCCATATACTGGCGGCATTCCACGTAACAGGCACGCTGCGTTAGCTATAACATTGCAAGGAGGTGGCGGTTTTGAAATTTGGAACCACAAAGACTTTGAGCCTAAGGCTGCTGCCTTTAATATCGAAGTCGGCGATTTGGGCATTTATGCAGCAAAGATTAAATGTATTGACCCTGAGAAAGCATACAAATGGTTTCAATCAGAGGGTCAGGATCTGGTCGGACATGTTCTTGATGTGGAAGGGAAGAAACAGTTTTTCATGAAAGATCTATATGGAAATATCTTCCAACTTGTAGAAGCGAAGGAGTGCTATATCGATCAAAAGAAACATACCGGTGGTGGCCATGGAGCTATTATTGGTTGCAGCAATATTGAAAAATCGATGGCGTTTTATAATGCTATACTTGGTTACGATACTGTTATTTATGATAAAACAGGGGTATTCGATGATTTTAAAGTATTGCCAGGCGGCGACAAGAAACTACGCAGGGTTTTATTGGGTCATAGTAAAGAACGCAGCGGGCCTTTCAGCCAACTTTTCGATTCGAGCGAGATTGAACTGGTTCAGGTATTAGACCGCACCCCAAGGAAAATATTTGAAAATCGATTCTGGGGTGAACTTGGTTTTATTCATCTTTGCTTTGATATACAAGGTATGGACGAAATGCGTGAGCTTTGTAAGCAGAAAGGTTTCCCATTTACTGTAGATACGGGTCAGATATTTAAAGACAAAAGTTTTGATATGGGGCAGGCTGCCGGGTTGTTTGCATACAACGAGGATCCCGATGGTACACTCATTGAATTTGTTGAAACACACAAAATTCCAATTTTAAAGAAATTAGGAATATATTTGAATCTGAAGAAACGAAAACCGGGCGAACCCTTGCCGAAATGGATGTTAAGCTCTTTAAAATACCTGAAAGCAAAAGATATTGTGGAACCATAAAAAAACAATTGGATAAGCCACCAGATTCGGAAGATATTTTTCTTAATAATGACAAGAAAATGATACATTTATATATTGAATATAGGTACCTATAATATCGAATATAATGAATGGATTTCCT
>JAHEEB010000909.1:0-1110 GCA_024640925.1 Bacteroidota bacterium
GGAGGCTCCGGAAATCCTGTGTTATTAATATTGTTGGCAGTTCGCCAGGAAAAGGTTGCGTAATGAGCAGCTGCTTCAATGATGTTATGCTGAAAATAATTCTGATGTATAAGGATCAGCCCGTTTTGATCAGCCAGATCAGCAAATTGTTTAAGTCGCATCCAATACCATTTGTTGGGCTTTGTCAGGTCGTATTTGCTTAATCCATCCCAGGCAAAGTCTTTTCCTGAGCGGGCAAAAGGTTGTTCGTAAAATGGAGGCCAGACATCGCTGTTAATGCGCCTTACAAATTCATGATCATCGCAACGGCGCTCATACCATAAACCATAATGATGTTCGATAGCCAGTGTATGATTTTGCTTCATATTTTCTACAACCTGGTTCAAATCATCTGTAAGTCCTGTACCTGTTCGGCCAGGGACAAATCTGGTAATGTGGGGCATTGCTTTTGGAGTAAACGATGGTCTGGCTGTGCCCCGCCACCAGTTAATATCAGCAATAGAACCAGTTATTACAGCATTATCAGTAACAAGCCAGCCATTTTTTATAGAAACCGGATGGGCTGGTAAAGCTTTGGTAATCTTTTTATTTTGTTTTGCATCAATCTGGTCGATGGATTTAGCAGTTCCTGCAACCACAGGAATAGGATTTCGTATTCCTGCTTTCTTTATCCATTCAAGCATTTGAATTTTCGCTTGTTTTGATTGATTTGTCCAATCTGCAGCCTGTTGAATGGTCGGACTGCTTGTCGATTCAAATTCACGGGGTATAAACTGAGCCCTTTTAAGAATTGAGGTGTCTTTTCTGCTTGCAAGCTGGGCATAAAACAAACTTCGTGGATTTATATGACTGTTTGGTTCATACCAATAGGCATTTCCGGCAAATTGTCCCCAGTCCCCAAAGGCCCAGTTAGTGGCAGTGGGAGGGGAGTAGCATTCAATTTTTGATGCATAGCATTGCCAAATCATTGAGTTTGCAGCTGTCCAGCCAGCTCCTTGTCCATCAGCTTCGCGATTTTTAAAAGATATAGCATCGCCATCGATATTTACATTATCGAATAACACCCCCGAAGCCCAACGATCAATTGTTCCACTAAAGCTATATGGCAGA
>JAHEEB010000909.1:1120-2672 GCA_024640925.1 Bacteroidota bacterium
GCATTGTACAAAGGCATTCGGGCCGGAAGCACAGTATCCTGCTGAAAAATCATGATACCCATATTCGGAATAGCATCGCTGGAAGAGAATTTGTTGTCCGTTTGTAAAAAAGGTATAACGGCGTTGGCCGGCTATTTCTGAAACAGGATTTAGGGAAATACAATCCTCAACAGTAATCTGTTTTGCTGTTTCGTAAGCAGCAACAGCCGATCCGGCAAAGTTTTCAAAATTTATCTGGCGAATCCAGCAATCGGAGGCATTTTCGATAGTTATGGCCATCCAGCAATGGTCTTCATCTTTCGGGTTCGATAAATCATATTCTGAAATACAATTCAGGTTTTCAATTCCAATATTTTCGATTCGTCCAGGCCAGGAATAACTGGAGATAAAACCACTTCCATATTTAACATCGAGTGAAGTGGTAATTGGGGCATTCAAAAACAATTGATTCCCTTTAATATCTGTAATGATCCGATCCCACACCAGATTTTCCTCTCCGGGTTTCCAGCCCAGCCATTCCGTTTCACCTCCGAATTCTGTCATTTTCAATTCAGAAATCCATTCTTTAGTAAATGGACGGCGGATAATTATTTCGTCACCAATTTTAAAGTTTCCAGCTTCTTTTACTGAAATAACCATTGAATTAACCGGTACATATTCATCAGTAATCTGAACTTCGGGTGTTTTTGAGAAAGTGGCATCTCCAACAATTTTAATAAGAGTCTCCCGATCATATCCTGCAGCTATAAGTGTTGTGCCGTTCTCGCCTGTGCCGCTTCCTCTGATTACAATACCAGATGACGAAATTTTTAGTCTTCCTTCAAGCTTGAAATTTCCTTTATCCAGTAAGATAGTTCCTCTGAAACCATCTGAATTTAATGGTAGTGAAGAAACATAATCAATAGCAGACTGAATTCTTTGAGTTTCATCTCCATCTCTATATAGAACAAAGACGATTACCGGAACATTGGGTATTTCCTGGTTTCCTGATTTATACCCACAGTATGAATAATCCGGAATCTGGTTGCCTTTTTCATCGGGTGTGTACTCGAGTTTACCCGAATTGTTAATAAAAACAGGTAGAGCAATCTGTTTTTGCGAGAGGGTAATATCGATCAGACAGAGGGATAATAGTATAAAAATGGATATTTTCCTGAAGGTTTGCTTCATTGTTAATGATAGTTTTGTTGTGATTATATAGTCATAACTACAAAGATCACAAAGTTTTACACAATCCCGAGTATATCGGGACACAAAGAAAAAAGTCTTCTACTGAAATTTAGTAATATCCTCAGCAGAAAGAGCATCTTTATTGTTCTTTAAATCAGTCCAGTCAACCTTTTTATTTGGGTCAATACCGTTGATATATTTTTCGATATTTGAATAGCCATCGCCATTCATATCTTTTATTGCATCAGCAGGGTCTTTTGGGTTTAATTTATATTTTATTTCCCACTTGTCGGGCATTCCGTCATTGTCAGAATCGTTATAGGCCTGTCCTTTGTATTCGGGATATCCTCCGACCTGGGCAACATTCGTAATTATGCCAACT
>JAHEEB010000910.1 GCA_024640925.1 Bacteroidota bacterium
TACATTCCAAATTTTGCTTGTTCTATGCCTCTTTTCGCCTGATTAACCTGTTTGGTATTAGTAGAATCGAAGGTTATATATTTCTGATAACTTTCCAAAGCATTTTCATATTTACCAACCTTAATTTCCAGGTTACCTTTATTCAGATAACCTCTTGGATAAAATTTAGGGTTGATTTCCAGACCTTTATCATAAACCATAATTGCTGGTTCATATTTTTGTTGCTCCCAATAAACCTCAGCCAAAACCATATATGGTTCCTGAAACATGGAATCCTGTTTAATAGATTTACTCAACAATTCTTCAGCATCGGGGTAGTATTTCATGCTATAGCTTTTCCGGCCTTCCAGATAATATTTGATGGCTTTATCTGATTTAGTTGTATATTGTGCTAAAAGAGAACATTGAACAACAATAAACAGGACAAAAAAGAATCCTCGCATTCTATTAGATTTACCCGGTTAATATTTGAAAACATTGAAGGATAAAATTGGGTTTAACCCAGTTTACGGTTTAACCTTCTACAGCCTAAATTTAATCCAATTTGCTTAATGGAGCAATCACTTACCCAAAACTAATTATTTCACAGGACTTTTTGAACACAATCTTTTAGTTGCCAAGTTTTAAAGCTTTCATCATTTTTTCAAATAACTCTGTGTTCTGCATAATTTTAGAGAATTCCTGAGCGCCCGTTCCATACGTGTAAACAGGTACCATTACTCCTGTATGATGGGCTGCAGCAAATGCAGCAACTGATTCACCTTTTTTAATATCGCCATCAATTAAAGCTAATCCTCCGGTTTCATGATCAGCAGTGATAATTACAAGTGTACCTGGATTCTTGTCAGCAAAACTAAAAGCCTTACCAATTGCTTTATCCAAATCAATTACTTCTGTAACAATATAGTCAATATTTTGGTCATGCCCGCCCAAATCAATTTGTGAGCCTTCTATCATAAGAAAAAATCCCTTTTTGTTTTGAACAAGTTTATTTAATGCGATATCAACAGATTTTTCGAGGTAATTGCCTCTTCCATCAAGTACCCGAGGTAAATCATCACTATCTGCCAGACAAAGAATCGGGCCCTTAACACCGAGGTTAATGGAATCAGGAGAATATATTACCTGGCATCCCCTGTTTTTTAGAGTAGTAGATACTTTGAGGGAATCAAACCTATATGCTCCCCCGCCTATTAAAATATCAAATTTTGCAGTAAGGTAATTATTAGTTATATCATTGTAATTGTACCTGTATTCATTATGGGTAAAAAATGCAGCAGGAGTGGCGTTAGCAAGGTTAATGGTAACTACAGCACCTGTTGCCAGTCCTTTATGAGAGGCATATTCCATAATAGTAGTTAAAGGTTTTTTATTGGTATCTACCGCAATAGCACCATTATAGGTCTTTTGCCCGGTAGATATAGCTGTTGCTCCAGCTCCCGAATCGGTGGTATAATCACTTGCCGACCATGTTTTTGAAAATCCAAAGAAGGTTGCCTTTTCAAGGTTAAGTGCTTGTTTATTGGCTACCATTGCAGCGTATACCTGCGATAAGCCCATACCATCGCCAATAATTAATATAATGTTTTTTACTTCTGTTGTTTGAGCAAATATAGAACTGTTGCTTGCGATTAAGATTGCAGCAAAGGAAATGAGTTTTCTTTTAAGGTTTATTCTTTTCATCATTCTTTTTAATTTAAACATTACTGTTCCTCAATTTGTTTAAAAACTGATCGACATCCAACATAGCTGTTTTTCCAATATTTATCGCTGAGAGAATCGATACGGACATATTTTTGCTTACCCGGCGAATGAATAAACAAATTATTGCCAATGAAAATTCCAACATGACCTATTTTGCGATTCGATGAAGAAAAGAAAACTAAGTCTCCTGCTTCAGGACCGCCGTTTTTATTAGGAAGACTTTCAAATTGCATTGAAGAAGAACGAGGCAGTTTAATATTAAAATGCTTGTAGACCAATTGAGTGTATCCTGAACAATCGAGTTCTCTGCCCTCAATTTTAAGCTCTTCGTTGATCAGAAACTGCTTTGCATAAGTTACAATTTCCGATCGGTTAAAAACAGTATTATCGTTTTTATGTATAACTGAAATAATGCTTGAGAAAACAAATAATACTGATAAATAACTTAAAATAGCTATAACTGAAAAATTTGGTTTAACTATTCTTAGTTTCACTTTCTGTTTTACTCTTAAAAATCTTAAAATTGCCCAAATGTATTTTTTGTAAGAAATAGCTTATGGAAACTCCCAAAACACCAATTCCATATTGTGATGACCGTCGGATATTGATAGATGAGGCTTCATCGAAATATTTTGTGGGACATGTTATTTCGGCTATATCATATCCTGCATAGAATATCTGTGCCAGCATCTGATTATCAAAGACAAAATCATCGGAGTTAACATTATAATTTATCGAATTCAGCACTTTTGAAGAAAAAGCCCTGTATCCGGTATGATATTCTGAAAGTTTTTTGTTCATCACAATATTTTGAAAAAATGTAAGGAACCTGTTGGCCAAATATTTATACCATGGCATTCCTCCTTTTAGTGCACCCTTCCCTAATATTCTAGAACCTAATACTACTTCATAAACTTCGTTGGCAATGAGGTAACACATCGAATGAATTAGTTTTGGGGT
>JAHEEB010000197.1 GCA_024640925.1 Bacteroidota bacterium
AAGAGTTGCATTACATACAGAATCCGGAATTTCTAATCTCAGTTGATATAAAATGGAATCCATATCCTTATCATTCTTGTTCATAAAGCCAATTAATAAATCGGAGAAAAAGCTAGACTGGGCAAAGGCTCTTATATCAATACTGATCTTGTAGTTTTCTCCTTTCAATAAAGGCTCTCTTAATACTGTATAGGCTCTTTGAGGTTTGGGAAGTAGCAAAATACTAATATAATTTGCGATTAGTCCCTTATTAATCATTGCCGAATCAGGATGCAGATTATATTTATCGGATTTCTCCAGGTATCTATCTGTTGAGAAATAAATCGGATGACTAAATGACGATTCTATATAAAACCAATCTTTTGGCTGGTAAACACGATTTCCATTGGAATCCATATATTTTATATATTCATCAAATGATGGATTAGGTATCAGATTTTGAGAATATAAATTTGTTAATGGAATTATTAATATAAAGAATCCTATTAATGTAATTTTCATCTTGGATTGGTTCTTCTGAAAAAGATTATAAAGTTACACAATGAGTAGGGAAAGATACGAAATATTTTGTAACTCCGCCCTCTCACCCCACGTGCGGTATACAACGGTTCGTTAAACATGGTTATATCTGACGAAAGTATAAAGTTCCTTTATTTCAAGCTTTTCCTTGGTTATGGTGGTTTTTAAGATGGGTGTTGACTCTATTTTTTTTTCAACTCTTTGATTTTCGCGTTCCTGCTCTTTTACAATAGCCGCCAGGTTGGGTTTTAATTCAACCGGCATTCTTAAATTTTTACAAATTCTCTAAAGTTATTTCTATCAATCACATGTCCCTCAGTTTTGTACGTTTCCAGGAAGTTTTGAGGGAATCTAGTCTTTTTATTATTCCATTTGAATTCAAATCCAACAATTTGCCCATTATTTTCTTCGACGAAATCAATTTCTTGCTGCTGTTTTGTTCTCCAAAAATACATTTTGGCAAATGTATCTTTATAAAGATTTTGCTTTCTTCTTTCTGACACCAAAAAGTTTTCCCATAAAGCTCCTTTGTCGACTCTTAAATCCAATTGATTAAAATTACCAATTATCATATTTCGGATACCATTGTCATAGAAGTAAATTTTCCTATTCTGCTTTATTTCATTCCGTATATTTCTGCTAAAACTATACAGTCTAAAAACAATATATCCCTTTTCCAGGATGTCTATGTACTTCTGAACTGTAATTTTATTAATTCCAATCAGCCCCGATAATTCATTGTAATTTACCTCACTCCCCATTTGCAATGCCAATGCCTGTAATAATTTTTCAAGAACTTCAGGTTTTCTAATGTCTAAAAAAGCTAAAATATCGCGATATAAATAGCTATTTACAAGGTTCTTTAAAGTCTCTCGTTCTTTACCTTGATTATTTATAACCTCTGGATAGAATCCATATAACAATCTGTTTTCAATTTGCTGTTCAGATTTTATAAATCCAATTTTATTTTCATATTCCTCCCATGAAATAGGAAACAATTCATATTCCCATTTTCGCCCTGTCAACGGTTCATTTAGTTCGTTTCCTAAATCAAATGAAGAAGAACCACTAACAAACAATTGAACGCTCTTGAATTGATCTGTAATAATTTTTAAAGTCAAACCTATTCCAGGGATTCTCTGTGCTTCGTCCAAGAAAATATATTTATAATCTCCTATAAATGTTCTAATTTGTTCTGTTGTTGGACTCTGCAAAAGGCTTCTTGTTGAAGGGTCGTCAGCATCTAGAAATAAATAGTCCTTATCTTTAAGAATCTCATTTAACAGGGTTGTTTTTCCAACTTGTCTTGCACCGACTACTACGATAGCTTTCCCATCGCCAATCTTTTCTTTTATAGTGTTTTCAATTGTTCTGCCAAACATTTTTTTAATTTAAAGGTACAATTAAATATCATAATGACCAATAGTTATGTTTTTATGTCATTAAAACATGGCGGTGTCGGTTCTTTTACTTTGTGGTAACGTTAAGTAGTCGAAGCTCTCATAGAATAATATTGCCTTTTTTGAACGAAAATGATGTGGTTTGATTTTATACTGTGTTGTAAAAAAAATAGACAATCATTGTTTAATATTTATACAAATTAAGTTTAAATCTTTTAGGAAGGGATAGTCCGAATATCAATAATCATTAGTCCATACCGGTTTTTGCTTATCCTCTCCTGGAATTTCCCTTCCCTTACCATGTTTTTGTCGATTCTTAACCAGGTGTGCCCCTTCCATACCAGTAGTTTTTCGATTCCTGACCGGTTTTTTGTCAAACCGGAAAAGGTTTTTGCTTTCCATACCAATATTTACCTTTCCATACCAATATTTGCCTTTCCATACCATAGTTTTTTATTCCATACCAGAAACCCCGATTCTTTAACATCAGGAATTTGTTTATGAATATGAAAAAATTCGTCAACTTTATATAAGAATAATTGTTTAACATCCATAAGAAAAGGAATTATACGATGAAGGCAAACATTCCGGAAACGGACAAAAAACGAATAGTTATAATAGGTGGTGGCTTTGCAGGTCTTAAGCTTCTGCGTACACTTGTAAACTCAGATTTACAGATAGTGTTATTGGATAGAAATAATTTTCATCAGTTTCAACCACTCTTTTACCAGGTTGCCACAGCAGGGTTGGAACCAAGTGCAATTTCTTTTCCATTCCGAAAAATATTTCAGAAAAGAGAGAATATTCATTTCCGGGTTGCCG
Source organism: Bacteroidota bacterium (assembly GCA_024640925.1). Taxonomy (GTDB): domain Bacteria; phylum Bacteroidota; class Bacteroidia; order Bacteroidales; family UBA10428; genus UBA10428. The sequence goes on from JAHEEB010000197.1 coordinate 2,742, forward strand.
AAGTCTTGGAAATAAAAACCGAAGAAAACTACATTGTAACATCTATCGGGAAAGTGAACTACGATTACCTGGTTATAGCTGCTGGTGCCGACACAAACTTTTTTAACAATAAAAACATACAGAACTATTCCTATCCGATGAAATCCGTTGCGGAAGCACTTGCCGTAAGGAATACTATTCTCGAAAACTACGAGAGTGCCCTTACCTCTATTGATGCTAAGGAAGTAGAAGGATTAATGAACCTGGTAATTGTAGGAGGCGGACCTACAGGTGTTGAGCTTGCCGGTGCTATGGCCGAAATGAAGAAATATATTTTGCCTAAAGATTACCCTGAGCTTAATTTCGAGAATATGAAAATTTATCTTCTCGAAGCTGCGGATCAATTATTAAGAGGAATGTCCGAAAAAGCTTCGAAGAAAGCCTATAAATATTTAAAAGAGCTTGGTGTAGAAGTACTTCTTAACACAAGGGTAATTGAATATGATAATACAAACGTGCTGCTGGAAAACAACAAACAACTGAATTCACGTACATTAATATGGGCAGCAGGCATTTCAGGAAATGAGATGAAAGGAATCAATCCTTCGCTGCTTATTAAAAATAACCGCATACAGGTTGATAGTGCAAACAAAGTACAAGGGTATGAAAATATCTATGCTCTTGGCGATATTGCATATATGACAGAGGAAGAATACCCGCAAGGCCATCCACAGGTTGCTCAGGTTGCAATTCAACAGGCACATAATTTAGGGAAGAATTTTAAAAGAATTTCAAAGGGTAAAAGTCCTCTGCCCTTTCATTACCGCGATTTGGGAAGTATGGCAACTATTGGCCGCAACCTGGCCGTGGTTGATTTGCGTGTTATTCAATTTCAAGGATTCTTTGCATGGCTGTTCTGGATGTTTGTTCACCTGATGTCGATTGTTGGGGTTAAAAATAAAATTCTGATTTTTATTAACTGGTTATGGAACTATATTACCTATGATCAGTCGTTGAGATTGATTATTCGTCCGAAACCAAGGAATATTATTTAACCTTTATATTTACAAGACCTTTTGGAGCAACTTTTGAAGATTTATTGACAAAACCAACTACGAAATTTGGAAACAATTCCTTCATCGATATTAACCTCGGTAATGATAATTTTACTCGTACTTTATTCGAGCATAAAAGATAAAAAGTTGACTGTTAAAGAATAGTACGAATGTTTCGGCTTTGCCGAACTTTTTTCGCAGTTTTTCTTTTGCTTTACTTTTTCATCTCATTCGTGAATAAGTGGCTATTTGTTCTTGTATAGAAGAGGTCAGAAGGCTAATGACGAGAAAACAAATATATTAACAAGCGAATTTTCAACTCAACTATTATGTATACATAAAATCGGCAAGAATTGAATCGGATACCAGCCAGGCTTTCTCATTAATCCGAATGGCATTATCGCTTTGTAATAACTGGGATGATGAATATTTTTTTGCCGTTCTTAAAACATGTTCAAGGTATTTCTGGCCATACTCCTTAACAATGATTTCGAAATGAATACCCCAACTTGTTCGGAGGGAAGTTAAAATGTAATCGTTAAACCGATCGTCGATGGTCAGCACCTCCTCTTCAAAAAAGCCGGAATCGTCCTGTTCAATCAGTTTTGTATATAGCGTATTATTCGACAGGTTCCATCGACGCGTTTTCCCATCGTACGAATGTGCAGATGGCCCAATGCCTATATAAGGAATATTTTTCCAATAAGAAGTGTTATGTTTTGAATGATGACCTTTAAGAGAAAAGTTTGATATTTCGTAATGTTCATATCCGGCATCGGACAGCGTTTTGATAAGATATTGATACTGCTCCTGGCTGGTTTCCTCGTCAACAACATTAAATTTTCCTTTCTTTTTCCAGACCCCAAAAACAGTCTTAGGTTCGATTGACAGATGATATGCCGACAAATGAGGAAGTCCAAGACCAAGAAAGGTGTCGAGGTTTCTTTTCCAATCATCCGGAGTCATTCCCGGAATTCCATACATTAAATCAATGGTAATATTCTCAAACCCTGAATCCTTAGCAGCTTTTATCGACTCAACAGCCAGAGCTGCATTGTGGCGCCGGTTGAGCAGGGCTAAATCTCTGTCGATAAACGATTGCACACCAATACTTATGCGGTTAACCGGAGTATTCTGTTTTAATTCTTTTAAATAAGAACGGGATAAATCATCGGGATTGGCTTCTATTGTAAATTCATTCACCTTATCAACATGGTAAAGCTCATAAATAGTTTTTATAAGAAGGGATAAATCATCGACTGGCAATACAGTTGGGGTACCACCGCCAAAATAAACCGTATCGAAACAAAATGAATTCCAATTGTTACTCCTTAAAGTAAGTTCTTCGCAAATGGCTTTTATTAAAGAATCCTTATGCTTAAGAGAGGCCACAAAGTGAAAATCACAATAATAACAAACCTTTCGGCAAAAAGGAATATGAAGATAAAAGCCTGCCATTATGATTAATGAGTAATAAAAATACTTAACTTTATTTGTTCCCGAACAAAATTAATAATCCAATGGATAATCCCATTCATCATAGTGATGAAATGCACCCTGAAAGTAAAAAAGAAAAGAAACAACCAAGTGGTATTATTTTCAGGTTTAAATTCAATACTAGTACCCGTAAATTCGAGTTGATTTATGCAGGCAGTCATTACGAAGAATTAATTGGAACTACAATTGAAGAGAAAGAAATTGAAGAGAAATTTCTTTCTCTGATACACCCAGATGACAAAGACAAATTTAAAGAAGTTCTAAAAGAGGCTTTAGAAAATGTTGATTTGTTTGAAACTGAAATCAGGATAGTTCCTTTTGAAGAAAAAGTTAGTTGGATCCATTTTCAAGCTCAGCCTGGCATTAGAGAAAATGACATTATATACTGGGATGGTTTCATTTACGATATTTCTGACAGAAAAAAGATCGAGAAAGAATTACCTTTTGCAAAAGAATCTATCGATAAAAACCGAAATCCAATTTATTGGTTAAACGCTGACGCAAAAATTTTATACTGCAACCAGGCAGCCTGCGAAATGTTGAAATTTTCCAAAGAAGAACTTTGTGGTAAGTCCATTATTGAAGAAGGCAGTGACTTTACAAAAGAGAACTGGTCAGATCTTTGGCAGAAACTCAGTAAACACAAAACTACAATTTTCGAAACCATTCATGCAACCAAAGATGGAATAAAAATACCCGTTGAAATTCGTGCAAATTTCTTTTCATTTAATAACGAAGAACTAATCTCTGCTTATGTTACCGATATTACTGATCGGCATGAGGCTACCAGGAAACTATTATACAGACAGGAATTCGAGAAACTTTTGCTCAATATTTCTACCCGGTTTATAAATATCTCAATCAATGAAGTAGATCAGAATATTGATACAGCTTTACGTGAGATTTGTACTTTCCTTGGTGCGGAATCGGCACAGATTTATATTTTTAATGATGATTTAACAAAAATGAATCTTGCTCATTTCTATTCTGTAGAAAATATTCAAGCGGAAGGTATATTAAACTCCGAATTCGAAATAGATGACAAAAAAAGAATCCTTGATATAATTCAGGAAAAGAAATATTTAATGTCGCTCGACAACAATGTTATGAAGCTTAATGAAAAACTTCAGACATTCTGCAGCAAATTAGGTATTAAATCGTGTATTGAGGTTGGGATGTTTTATCAAAATAAACTCATTGGACTAATTGGATTGGGTTCAGTGACAGATAGCCGGTATTGGAGCGAAGATGAACTTAGTATGCTTCAAATAATCGGAGATATTTTTATTAATGCTGTTAAAAGAAAGGAATCCGTTAAGGAGCTTTTACTGAGTGAACAAGCCTATCGTGAAGTATTCAATGCTACAAGCGATGCAATATCTATTCACAATATTGAAAACTGTTTTAAGGAAGATGTAAACAATGCGTTGCTAAACATGTTTGATATAACATATGAAGAAGCTATTTCAACCCCGGCAAATGATTTGAGTAATATAGAAGCAGGGTTCACTAATGAGGAAGCCATAAAATTAATTAAAATGGCCCGGGATGAGCCTCAATCCTTCGAATGGCAGGCAAGAAAAAAGAATGGGGAGTTATTCTGGGTTGAGGTAACAATAAAAAAAGCAATTATACGCGGAAAACCTAAGGTTTTAACTACTATAAGGGACATTTCAGAAAGAAAAAAATCAGAAGAACTGTTAAAGGAAAGCGAAGAAAAATACCGTATGATTATTGAATCGCAGAACGATTTAATAATAAAAATAAATACCAGCTATAAGTTTATCTTCCTTAGTCCTTCGTTTTGCAGGCTTTTTGATAGAACGGAAGAAGAATTTCTGGGTGAAGATTTTCTTGAACTTATCCATGAAGAAGATAAATATGTAAACAAGCTGGCTATGGAAAAGCTTTTTAAACCCCCTTATACTTGCTTCCTTGAACAAAGAGCTATAACAAAAGATGGTTGG
>JAHEEB010000911.1 GCA_024640925.1 Bacteroidota bacterium
TAACCTTGTTTCGAATATTGCTGCAGGTTATTCATCACCTGAAATAAATATTGCTCTTCAAAAGGTTCTAAGTAAATATAATAAACCCGAAGGTATAGAAGTTAAACTCACAGGAGAAACCGAAGATCAACAAGAATCTGCAACATTTTTGAGTAAAGCATTAATTTTCGCGATTTTAATGGTCCTTTTTATCCTTATTACCCAGTTTAATTCCATTAGTAAACCAATCATCATTTTATCTGAAGTTCTTTTCAGTATCATTGGTGTACTACTTGGGCTCACAATATTTCGCATGCCTTTCTCAATCATCATGACAGGTGTTGGTATTGTAGCATTGGCTGGTATTGTGGTACGTAATGGTATACTTCTGGTTGAGTTTACCGATGTGCTTATCGAACGTGGGATGCGTACCCGCGAAGCTATTATTCAGGGAGGTAAAACCCGTATTACACCTGTATTGCTGACGGCAACGGCTACAATTTTGGGTCTTGTACCATTGTGTTTGGGCTTAAATATAGATTTTGTCGGACTTTTCACTCATTTTGAGCCAAATATTCACCTTGGTAGCGATAGTAGCTTATTCTTTGGTTCACTGGGATGGACAATTATATTCGGTCTATCATTTGCTACTTTTCTTACACTATTATTTATTCCGGTTATGTACTATGTTGTACATGTTGGTAAAATGCAGATTAGAAGACATTCTCGTAATATTCACAGGAGAATAAAAGCATAATCCATTTTTAACATCTGTAAAAAGGCTGTCGGAGAAAGAAATACTGACAGCCTTTTTCATTTTATTTCATCTTCTTATAGTCAATTTGAATATAAATTAAATTGTATTTTTAATTATTTTTCATAGATTTACTTTTTAACCCTATAAATCTCAAAATCTTATGACATATATTAATACATCTGTAAATTCTGAAAGTACATCTTTCAAAAAAGGAAATCCTTTTTATGTAATGGCACTTACCCTTGTGGCAACACTTGGAGGTCTATTATTCGGATATGATACTGCTGTTGTAAACGGAGCAGAAAAATCGTTAGTGGAGTTATTTATTAAACCCATTCTGGATCCTTCAAATCTTGATTATACAATTAAACTCATCAGTCAGTACAAAATACTGATGGCAGTTGTGTTGTACCTGGTATTTCTGATAATTTCCGCACAGATTATTAGGTTATTAGGCTTTAAAAAAGGTGGTTCTATAAGCGCTGTTATTATTGCAGGTCTTACTGTTTGGGCGGTTAGTTTTCTTGGAAAATCTGTACCCACTGAAGGTGCTGCTTTGCAAGATACAGCTGATATTATAAAGGGTTTTGTCATTGCCAGTGCTCTCATTGGCTGTATCATTGGTGGAGCATCGGGTGGATTTATTTCCAAATCACTTGGTAGAAAAAAAGGACTAATTATTGCGGCTGTTGCCTTTTTTCTGTCAGCTGTTGGGACATGGAAACCTGAGGCGCTAAATATTTTTGGTACCCTACCGGTTTTTTCTTTCTTTTTTTACAGAGTTATCGGAGGTATTGGAGTTGGTATTGCCTCAATGATATCTCCGATGTATATTGCCGAAATTGCTCCAGCAAACATTCGTGGAAAATTAGTATCGTGGAACCAGTTTGCCATTATTTTTGGTATGCAGGTTATCTATTGGCGTTGGATGTTTTTCTCAGGAGCTATACCAGCTGGTATTTTTCTTTTGCTTCTTTTCTTTGTGCCCGAAACACCACGTTTTCTTGTTATGAAAAATAAGGATGATAAGGCATTAGATGTATTAAATAAAATATCCGGGTCCGAAAATTCTCAGGTGATCTTAAAAGAAATTAAAGACACTATTCACGAAAAAAGTGTACCCTGGTTGTCATTTGGGTTCTTTGTAATATTTATCGGTATTATGCTTTCGGTTTTTCAACAGTTTGTTGGCATAAATGTGGTGTTATATTATGCCGGTAATATTTTCAGGAACATGGGTGCTTCTACAGATTCGTCCCTTATGCAAACAATAATTGTTGGCGCAGTGAATCTTGTATTTACCGTGGTGGCTATAATTACGGTTGACAGATTTGGTCGTAAACCTCTGATGATTATTGGAGCCTTAGGTATGGCTGTGAGCATGATTGCCCTTGGATTTTCATTTTACACTCATAACGAAGGTATTAGCGCACTTATATTCATGCTAACTTATACTGCTTCTTTTGCTATGAGCTGGGGCCCTGTAACCTGGGTATTATTATCGGAAATTTTCCCAAACAGTATTCGCGGAGCCATGTCAATTGCTGTTGCAGCTCAATGGATAGCCAACTGGCTGGTATCTTTTACTTTCCCAATAATGAACGACAATTCGTGGCTCACCCAGATTTTCAACCATGGCTTCTCGTATTGGATTTACGGAGTAATGGGAATTATTGCTGCCATTTTTGTTTGGAAACTTGTACCTGAGACAAAAGGAAAAACCCTGGAGGAAATCGAAAAGCTCTGGAAAAAATAATTAACGGGTTAAAAATATAAGTAAAAAGAGGCTGTCCAAAAAGTATTGGACAGCCTCTTTGTTGAAAAAAAGGTTGCAAATCAGTGATCTGCAACCTTAAGTTGTCCCCTTAAATTTTGTAACTTAAGGGTGCTAATGACAACGAGATCAAAAATACGGTTTAAAA
>JAHEEB010000912.1 GCA_024640925.1 Bacteroidota bacterium
ACCAAACAGCCCCGAAACATGAGTAATTTTTCAAAAGGTAATTTAAAGTTCAGAATAAAAATACCAGCCAATGTATCATTCAAAATTGGTATGACTGATAATTATACCAATCAAGCATACGTAACATTCCCTGCAAACACAACCGTTTATGGCTTAACCCGCAATGGGAACTGGGGACAGGTAACCATTCCAATCAGCGATTTCTCCGGACTTCTTGCTTTTCAAAGCATGGGTTATATGTTTACCATTGTAAGTGTCGATGGTCAGCTTCCTACTACTACATTTCAATTTGCAATTGATGATATCTATTGGGAAGGAGGAGGTTCTGCAAATGCTGCCCCAACAGTAAGTATTACTACTCCTGCAACCGGCGTAAGTTATTCAGCACCAGCAAGTATTTCTATCGCTGCAATTGCTGCCGATGCCGATGGTACCATAAGCAAAGTTGAATTCTATAACGGAACAACTTTGCTGGGATCTGATGCCATAAGTCCATATACCTATAGTTGGACTAATGTGGCTGCAGGCACTTATTCAATTACAGCTCAGGCGACAGATAATTCAGGTGCAACCACAACCTCAGAGGCTGTCAGTGTTACGGTTAAAGCAGCCAGTACAGGGTGCACCATAACCGGATCTACAGTCGATTATAAAACTGTTGTATCTAACGATGAAAGTAATCCTACATTGACATTTGTACCAGTTACTTCAGGGGCTGGGTCTAAAACCTGCATTTTATATTACAGTACCAATCCTAACGTAACATTCCCGGGTTATATGGTAACTGCAAATACGGCCTATAGAATAACAGCGGCAGCCGGACAAACTGTCTATTTCTATTACACATACAGTCTGAGTGCTGGAGGAGAAAATACAACTCTTAACAATAAAAACAGTTTCACAGTAGGAAATTGCAGCTCGTTAAAAATGGGCTATTCTAACATGGAAATTCAAAATTCATCCGGGTCATTCGATGCATTTCCTGTACCAATGAACGATCAGCTGAATCTAAAATTCAACAGGAACACCTGGCAAAAAGCAATAATAACAGATATTTCGGGTAAAATAATTATTGTTGAAAACATTATGCCAGATTTAGAAGAAATGATTATTGATGTGAGCAGGTTGAGCAATGGAGCATACTATCTTACATTACAGGGAGGCAGCACGAAAACCAGTAAGATGATTATTAAATAATTTTAGTAAAAGAATAACTTTCTTTTCATTTATACTATAGGGCTATCTGGTTGTGAATACCTGATAGCCCTGTCTATTTCTATTAAAGCCGTGATTTGTCAATAGAGATACAAAAATCTGATAAAAAAACCGTTAGGATAGAATAGAAGATTGGCAGTCGCAACCATCACATAAAACAAAGCTCAGCTTTGCCTGCAAGGGAAAATGGTTTTTAAAACAATCTTAATTGAAAACAATTTTCTTGTTTTACTCATTATCATACCACTTTAAGAAAATTACCCTGATATTTTTATCTACCGATAGTAGCGTTTTATACTTTAAATAAATATCAGAAAATTCAACTTTTTCGGTCCTGTAATGATAAGGATAGACATTTTTCGGTTTCATCTCCAACGCTAACGAGGCTGCTTGTTCAATGCTCATAGTATAAGGTAAATTCATACAAATAAATGCGTGATCGATATTCTTAAGAGCTCGTATTTCCGGTATATCTTCAGTATCTCCCGAAATATATATTCTTTCGCCATCTATTGTTACCACATAACCATTGCCATTCCCTTTTTTGTGATATTTCATCCGTTCGGGTGTAATGTTATACATTGGAATAGCTTCAATTTTTATATTCTTTATGGTAATACTATCATTATTGTTTAAAACTATCCCTGAATTTAATTTATCAATGACACCTTTTGGTCCAATAGTAGTTGTATTATCACTTTTTATACTTTTTATCAGGGTACTATCAAAATGATCATAATGTTCATGGGTGATAAGGATAATATCGGGTTTGATAAAAGAGGAATACTTTTCTTTATTTCCTGTAGGATCAACAACAATGGTTTTATCCTTATATTTTATAACAAAGGATGCATGTTGTATGGTATAGAAGTTAATTTTTGGTTTTTCAATGTTTTGTCCATGTAAAAAACATGGAATAAACAGAAATAGTGCTATTATGTATTTTTTCATTTTTAAAAGTATTTACTGTTTGTTATTTTTTTCTTGTCATAATATTAAAGTTATAAATGCCTGTTGAATTGCAGGCAGCGCCTCCAATATCTCTTAGTGTAATTTGATTATTCTTCCGTTCATAATAACCCCAAACATCGATTTCGGAATCTCCAAAAATATCCGTTTGCACTTTATTATCAGGCATAAACGTTCTTGTTAAAGTGCGCCCTGCTACTTGTTTCTGCCAAACCCCAACAATAGTTGTGTCATATTTAGCAAGTTGACTTATACTATCATCCTTATTTGTTCCCCAACCCTTCATTAAAGCTAACTCAAGAAATGGTGCTCCTTGAAATGATGATGTGCTTTTTATTTCCGAGATATATAATTGCTTTAACAAATCATGGCATAATTTATAGATATTTTCAGTTTTTGGATGATTGCATGACACATTTGATAAAATGACGACTGCACATTTTGTGCTCAAATCCATAAATAATG
>JAHEEB010000008.1 GCA_024640925.1 Bacteroidota bacterium
TTCTCCTATGCCTCCTGCTTTCATTTTCTTGTGGGGAATTCTTTTTATAACTTTTTTGATTTTTATCTATTGGTCAATAAATATCCTTTTACATGCATTTTAAGCAGACAGTCATTTAAAATTTCGAATAAATGGAAATATTTTATAAGCTATATTATATGTATTTTACTGTTTTTTCTGATGCATTTTGCTTCAGAGCGGTTGATCTTATTATTCTTTCATCAAAATGCATCGGAAAAATTAAAATATTTCGGTTTATTTAATACTCCATATAAATACATTGAATTGATGCATTTGGGAATAACTGCATTGTTTGCAATATCTTCAAATACATTAATTTTAATAATCCAGGATTTAATGCTCCTCAGAGAAAACAAAGCAATTATAGAATCGGAAAACTCACAATTAAAAATTAAAAATATCGAGGCTACCTATCATCAATTAAAACAACAGGTAAATCCACATTTTTTGTTTAATTCATTAAGTACATTAAAGACACTGATTAGTAAAGAGCCTAAAAAAGCCGAAAGTTATCTTAAAAAGCTATCCGACTTTTTAAGAGTGCCTATCACTCTAGATAATGCGAATGTTGTAAAACTAAGCGATGAAATAAGATTTTGCATGGATTACCTCGAACTTCAAAAAGTAAGGTTTGGTGAAGCCCTGCAATTTAAACTATCTATACCGGAAGAAGCAGAATGTGGTTTTGTGCCATTATTCTCCGTTCAGCAATTGTTGGAAAATGCAATAAAACACAATCTATTAACTGATGAATTACCCTTGCATATTGAGATTGAATATGACAAAGGCCGGATAATCGTTCGAAACAATATTCAGGTAAAAAACACTACGGATGAATCTACCGGTATGGGATTGGTAAATTTGTCCGAACGGTATAAAATTCTTTCAGGCGACGAAGTCATTATTCAAACAAATGAGAACCATTTTTCAGTAAGTTTAAAAATATTAAGCAATGAAACTGGTCGTGAGCATAAAACTTTTTCTTAAAAAGGTAACTGTATAGGTACATCTGACAAAACATATTTTAATCAAATGAAAATTGTAATTATAGAGGATGAAAAGCTTACTGCAGATGACCTGGAGGAAATTATCACAAACCTGTTGAAAGATGCATATGTAGTAAGAAAATTATATTCTGTTAAGGAAGCCATTGCCTGGTTTAGAAAAAACGAACACCCCGACCTTATATTTAGCGATATACAGCTGGGTGATGGTTTATGCTTTGATATTTTTAAAAGCCAGGCGATTTCCACTCCTGTCATATTCTGCACAGCTTACGACGAATATGCTCTAAATGCTTTTAAAACAAATGGTATCGATTATATTTTAAAACCATTTGATGAGCAAACCATTTCAACGGCTTTGTTAAAATACAACGAGCTGAAAAGAAGATTTTCCGAAAATTCATTACGAATCGAAAATATTTTTAAGCTTTTTGAAGACCGGATGAATCAGAAAAAAGGTTCTGTTTTGGTTTACCACAAGGATAAAATATTTCCTTTACGAATGAATGATATTGCTCTTTTTTATATTGAATATGAGATAACTCACATCATTACCTTTGAACAAAAAAATTATACTATAAACAAAACTCTCGAAGAACTTGAGAAAATTACGGGTTCTGATTTTTACCGAGCGAACAGGCAATATCTTATAAACAGAAAAGCAATTAAAGAAGCTTCGCAATATTTCGCCCGCAAGTTATCTGTAAGCCTTACAATTTCATTTAAAGAAACAATCACTGTAAATAAAGTTAAAGTTCCGGATTTTTTGAACTGGCTCTCTGAAAGTTAGTTAATACAAAGGATTTTCACCCTGCGATTTGTCCATTTCGGATTCGAGTATCTTCATACAGTTATGAATAACCTTCAACTTTGTTGTATCAATAAACTGTATAAGTACAAGTAAAATGACAACAAAATTGATCGCAGTTATCCTTGTAACTTTTGGAATGTTGCAAGTCTCAGCACAGGATACAACGTTTTACCTATCGTTAAAAGAATCTTGTCGGTTGGGTATTAATAAAAATGTGAATACTCTGAATGCTGAACTTGAAAAACAGAAAGCAAACTATGAATTAAAGGTGGCCAAAAGCAAACTGTATCCGCAACTTGAGGCATATAGCACATTCAGTTACTACTATGCAATTCCAAAAATGGTCATTCCGGGTGAAATATTCGGACAAACCGGAATGATAGCTGTTGAGATAGGGACAAAATACGACTGGGCGAGCGGCTTTAAAGCATCACAAGTGCTATACAACCAAAGTTACTTTACATCACTTAAGGTGGCACAACGAATGGAATCGATAAGTGGACTAACCCTTCAACAAAAAAAGGAAGAAATAATTTATCAGGTCTCACAAATATATTATTTGTGTCAGGCAACAAGCTATCAAGCTAATCAGTTAAAAACAACCCTGAAGAATACGGATAGTTTGCTCGTAATAGCAAGACTCCAAAGTGAAAACGGAATTATTCGTAAAGTTGATTATTCGAGGGTTTCGGTGAACAAAGCTAACCTGCAAACCCAGATTGACAACCTCGATCAGTTATACAATCAGCAGCTTGGTATGCTGAAATATCTTATTGGAATGGATATTACTGTTAAAATAGAATTATCTGATTCTTTATCTTTTTTTTCAACAGAAACGGCAACTCTACCTGATTTTAACAAAAGGGTTGAATTGCAAATCATAGATAATCAATTAGAATCTACTTCACTTGCACGCAGAATGAACCAACAATCGTACCTGCCGACTTTAACTGGTTTTGGTCAGTATTATTATGAAGGGCAGCGCAATGAGTTCGATTTTTTTGAAGGCAACGATAAATTTTATCAGGTTGGCTTAATTGGATTGAGTTTGAACATTCCCATTTTCGATGGTTTTGAAAAGCATTGCAAAACACAGCAAAAAGATATTGAATTACAACAGTTACAAAACACCCGAAAAAGCACATCTGATTTTTTATCCAAAGAATTCGCAGATGCTTTAAGGCAATACGAGAACAGTCAAAATGCTTTGTTGCGCCAGAGAGAAAATATCAAACTGGCCGAAGAAACTTACTCAATAAGTTTAGAAGGATATAGTCAACAAACGGTACCGCTCTCCGATTTGCTAATGTCGGAGAGCAGCCTGATAGAGGCGCGACTTTCGTACTACAATGCCCTGCTTCAGTTAAAGAATGCCGAACTGGATGTTAAAAAAGCCAAAGGTGAATTACTCAAACAGTAAGAAACAATTAAAAACAGCAGATATGAAGTCTAAAAGAATTATTACCACGCTGATCATTGCTTTTATAGCAATAATGATTGTGTTGAGACTCGTTGCAAATAAGCAAGGATTCGAAGAACAACTCAAAACGATTTCGGAATTTAATATAATCGTACCGGTTGACGTTGATACTGCCAAATACAAACAACAAACAAGTGATTTTTCGGTATATGGGTCTTTTCAGCCCTTTCAGGAAATTTCAGTAACATCGGAAACCCAGGGTAAAATTGTTTCGGTTACAGCTGAAGTTGGTGATAAAGTTAATGCTGGCAAGATTCTGGCTGCTGTTGACGACGAACTTTTAAAATCTCAATTCGATTTGGCAAAATTCGACCTTGAGAGAGCGGAAAAAGATATGCAACGTTTCGAACTTCTTTCAAAAAGAGATGCAGCTACAGTGCAACAGTATGAGTCGGCAAAACAAGCATTTATCTACGCGAAATCAGCTTATTCTGCAGCCAGTATTCAGTATGAAAATGCTTTTATTAAGGCTCCTTTTAATGGTATAATCACTAAAAGATATATCGAAAATGGCAGTTACTTGTTGCCAGGTGCTCCGGTTTTTGATTTGGTAGAAATTAATAAAGTTAAGTTTGTGACCAGGCTTACCAGTGATGAAGTTGAAAATGTAAAGGAAGGTCAACCTGTTGATATCAGTGTTGATGCCTATCCTGGAATAATTTTTAAAGGCACAATAAACACTATTGTTGTGAAAGCTGACCTTTCCAGATGTTATGAGGTAGGAGTGTTAGTAATGAATCGTTCCGATAAATTTCTAAAACCGGGCATGTCGGGTAAAGGATTATTTGCAGAACACTCCGACGAGAAAGTTCTTGCAATTCCTCGCAGAGCTGTTACAGGGAGCATTAAAAATCCTGAAGTATATATAGTTAAGGGCGATTCTGTTATTCGAAAAGGCATTAAAGCAGTCCCTTTAGATGATAAATATGTAGAGGTCCGCGAAGGCCTGAAAGCTGGAGATGTCGTAGTGGTATCGGGACAGATAAACCTTGTAAATGGATCTAAAATTACATTAAACGATTAAAAACAAATGGCCATTAATATTGCAAAAATAGCGGTCAACAGGCCCACTCTTGTTGTAGTGGTTTTTACAGTGCTTATCTTTTTAGGGATAGCCAGTTATAAAAGCCTCAACTATGAGTTAGTACCAAGTTTTTCTTCACCTGTTTTTACTATTGTAACTGTTTATCCTGGCGCATCGCCGGCTGAGGTAGAGAATGGCGTAACAAAGAAACTGGAAGATGTAATTACATCTGTAGAAAATCTGGACAATATCCGTTCTTTTTCTCAGGAAGGAGTTTCAATACTGGTAGTATCATTAAAACTATCGGCTAATATAGATAATGGTATCCAGGATGCACAGCGCAGAGTGAGTGCGGCAAAAAGTTTGTTGCCTTCGGGTGTCATGGAACCTATGGTTACTAAAATTTCGATGAGTGACCTTCCAATAATGAACATTGGTGTAACGTCTGCAATTTCTCCTACTGAGTTTTATGATTTGCTGAAGTATCGCATCCAACCTGATTTAGCCAAAATTAAGGGTGTTGGTGAAGTATCTCTGGTAGGTGGAAATGAACGTGAAATACGTGTGAATCTGGATGCTGAAAAGATGCAGGCATATAATCTTTCATCGTTACAGGTTTTGCAAGCCATACAATCGTCGAACCTGGAATTTCCAACAGGGAAAATTAAAAACGACGAATCGCAAATGGTTATCCGGCTTTCTGCAAAGTTTAAAACCATTGACGATATAAAAAATGTAATTATAGCCGTTGACGAGGATGGTTCAAAGGTGAAATTGAAAAATATAGCAGAAGTATTAGATACAGAAAAAGAACCTGCCATGCTTGCCCGGGTGAATGGCAAGAATTCAGTAGGGTTAAGTCTAAAACGGCAATCGGGCTCTAATACAGTTGAAGTTTGTCATCTAATAAACAATGAACTTGCAAAACTCGAAAATACCTATAAAAACTACAATCTGAAATTTGAAGTTCCGTTTGATTCCTCGGTTTTCACCGAAAAAGCTGCTAGTTCAGTTATGCACGATTTGATGTATGCCATTATATTAGTGTCGTTGGTAATGCTTGTATTTCTTCACGGTTTGCGCAATGCGTTTATTGTGATGATAGCTATCCCAATCTCATTGATAATATCATTTTTGGGCATGTATTTACTTGGTTACACGCTTAATATTATGACACTTGTAGCCATGTCGCTGGTTATTGGAATATTGGTGGACGATGCCATTGTGGTGTTGGAAAATATTTATCGTCATATAGAAATGGGGAAAGACAAAGTACAGGCTACGCTTGATGGCAGGTCTGAAGTTGGTTTCACAGCAGTGGCAATTACATTGGTAGATGTTGTTGTATTTTTACCTATAGGCTTGTCAAAGAGTGTAATCTCGCCCCTTATTGGCCCTTTTGCATTGGTTATTGTTGTAACAACATTGTTGAGTTTATTGGTAGCATTTACTGTTGTCCCGCTCTTAACTTCGCGTTTGGCCAAACATCAACATTTACGCAAAGAAGTACTTTCAGGCCGTTTCTTCCTGTGGTTTGAAAAACAAGTCGATAGCTTTGCTGCAGTTCTTCATAAAATACTTCTTAAGGCATTTCGTCATAAAATTGTCACCTTTATTGTAGTTACCATTCTCTTTATTGGTTCAATAGCTCTTATTCCCGCCGGTTTTGTTGGTTCCGAAGTTTTTGGTATGGGCGATGCAGGTGAATTTATGATTCAGGTTGAACTTCCGAAAGATGCTACCTTAAAAGAAACCAACCTGAAAGTATTGGAAATTGAACAACTTTTATTTACAAAACCTGAAATAAAGTCGGTTTTTACAACCGTTGGTTCTGCCAGTGCAGGAATGCTTAGCGGTGGAACACAAAGTAATACATACAAAGCCGAAATCAATGTAAAAATGGTAGATAAAGAATTTCGCAATGTATCGGCACAAACATATTCAAATCGTATAAAAAACGAACTAAATTCAAAAATTACAGGCGTCAAAGTCAGAACAGTTTTCTTAAATCCGTTTATGGGAGGAACGGATGACAGTCCTATTCAGGTTATCGTAAAATCATCGAATCCCGATTCGTTGAGCAAATATGGAAAACTCATAAAAAGCCTGATAGAAAAAACACCTGGAGTAAACGATGTCAATTCAACGCTTGAAGATGGCAGTAATGAAATTATTGTTGACATTGATAAAGAAAAGATGGCCGAGTTTGGTTTATCACTGGCATCTGTTGGCTCTGCGATGTCAACAGCTTTTAGTGGAAATATTGATGCAAAATTTATGGATGGCTCGTACGAGTATGATATTGATGTGGTTTACGACGAATTTGATCGCCGTAGCATAAGGGATGTTTCAAACCTGGTATTTATGAATTCTTTAGGACTACCGATAAAACTATCGCAGTTTGCAACAATTTACTATGGAATGGGGAGTTCAAAGCTCGAACGACACGACCGTATTTCTTGTATATCAATTGAGTCGCAGGTATTGGGCAGAGCTTCGGGCGATGTTGGCGAAGATATTAAAAATCAAATTGCAGCAATATCAATGCCTCCAGAGGTTTCCATTAGTTACGACAGCGATATGAAATTTCAGGAAGATGCTTTCGGAAGTCTTGGTTTTGCATTGCTAACGGCCATATTTTTTGTGTATTTGATTATGGTTGCTTTATACGAATCCTATTTGTATCCATTGGTAGTGCTGTTTTCGATACCGCTTGCTATTGTAGGGGCAATATTAGCGCTTGCTCTGACGAAAACAAACTTAAGTATATTTACTATTATGGGTATTATTATGTTAGTTGGATTAGTGGCTAAAAATGCAATTTTAGTAGTTGATTTCACGAACCATCTTAAAAAAGAAGGTTATCGCACCATTCGTGCATTACTTATGGCAACACGCATAAGGTTAAGGCCTGTTTTAATGACCACAATGTCTATGATTATTGGTCTACTGCCCATAGCGCTTGCTTCCGGTGCGGCATCGGAATGGAAAAACGGAATTGCATGGGTGCTAATTGGCGGACTTACAAGTTCTATGCTGTTAACCCTGGTTGTTGTACCAGTCGTATATTCTATACTTGAAATGGCAAAAATTAATGTTCAGAAATGGTCCCTCAGGTTGAAACGAGTACCTGTGTAAATAGGGGAAAATTATTCATTATAAACGATAAGCTTTATCAAACAGACTTATGATTTGGAGAATTTACAGGTTTTAAAATATGCCTGATTACAGAACATGATGGTCTTATTATTGGCAGTATTCTTCTTTGTTTTAGTAGAAACCGGATCAGAACCAAAATTCTACGAAAATGGCCGGCCATGTAATAAAAAATGCCAAAAGAATATTGTCCCCCCAGACTTTAAAAATTACGCCTTGGCCGATGGATTAAGCAATTAATTCTCCAACAATCAGAGACTTACAACTTAATTTCGATTTTGGTTAAATTTTGGTATATCCAAATACTGTCCGGTTAAAATTTCCAAGTTGTATTGAAGAGCCCTGTTAATTGGCCTTTTAGGTAATTTCGCCCCTCTGGAGCTTACGTTTAAATTTCAAGATTTTTTACCATAGTTTCGTCCTTAACAGGACTTTTATAGCCCCAGAGGGGCTAAAATATGGTAATAACCTGTAAATTACTATAAATAAAGTGCCGTAGGTACGACAGTAAAACAAACTATAGTTTTTATCGGACAACGGTGATATCCAAACAAAAAAATATGCCTGTCAATCTTTTTAGCTTTAGTGATCAGTTAAAATTAAAAGGGTAGTTTATTTCTTTCAGGTCACTTTCAAGTTGTTCCCAATCTTCCAATTCGTCAACAATTGATAAAACCATCTTTTTTGTTAAAGTTTTTCCGTCATAAATATTCTTTACAATACCAGGCGGAATACCACTTTCTTTGTAGCTTTCTTCAAAATAATCCGTTGCCCAGTCGATATATGTCTGAGGATGCCCATCGAAAATATTGAGCATTTCTTCTGAATTGTCATTGTAATTAACAAGTTGTCCGACTTGCCAGTTTTTAAGTTCGTTTGTCCATAAGCAAAATGTAGTTCCTATAGATTTTACGGGCTCTCCATAAATAAAATCGTAAAAAATATCGGGTAATTTTGCAGTTATTTTTTCTTTATCTTGTTGGTCATACTCAATAGCAAAACCATTAATAACACAGCCATCTTCACAAAACAGTATATGCATCTCGTCTCCCGAGCCGTTACGCATTTGAAAACATTCTTCGTTTTTATCCCACTTCGAATTGTAAGAGTAATAGCGACATTCCCATTCCGGAGAAATAATGGCATCTAAAACAGAAATAGCTTTACAAATATTCTGTAAGGTCTTTCTATCGGGCAGTAAACAGTAATTTTTAGTTGAGATCATAAATTATTTATTTGCGACTGTTATTCACAATGTCTTTTTTTTTAATTCGTTTAAGTGTGACATCCCAAAACAACTATAAAAATAAACTATTGTAATGAAATATCTCTATGGAATTTATTTAGCTTTTCGATTAGTTGAAAAAGTATTGGAATCAGGGTTAAATGATTTTGTGAATTTTTACAGATTCTAAGCAGAACAATCGCAATCGTTTATTATAAAGAGCCACCATTTACCTTCTGCTTTCATGAAATACATTGTCTTAAGAATCATGTGTTCACCTTTTTTTAAATCATGATAGGCAGGTAAGGAATTCATCATTTTAAAGTATATCCCATCCTCATCAGGACTTTCTTCACAAAAACCATCTTCTGGCAAAACTCTACAGAAAAATTTCGGATTATTTATATTCGGATATTTATATCCGTAATAACTACTCCACTCATTTTCGCAAAAGTTATAACCCGTTGGAATTTTGGCTTAAATTTAGAAAATAAAAAACGGTTAAATATGGAGCCAAGAATTGAGATTTTAGATGATAAAAAATTAGTTGGGAAGCGTCAGATTATGTCATTTGCAAACAATAGAACAGGTGATTTATGGAGAAGTTTTATATCGTTAAAATTATAGCTGATTTGTGGGTGGTTTTACCGTGTGTTATGTGGCGTTTTCCTTATGTTATGCACTTGTTCCCCAATTAAATCTTATAAAATAATCCTGAGTCTCAAATAAATAATCTTCATCGTTCCATTCCGATTTCAAATGATAAGTCTTTAAAGAGTTTTGATTAACCCAGTCCGATTTTTTTATTGGTTCTAAAGTAATTTGATTATCCCATTCATTGTTTTTATAAATTCTTTGTTCATTATCAGAGATAAATCTGGTTATACAATCTTTTAATGTAATTTTTTCTGTTAACTCGAATTTGGCATTTCCGTAATGTCCAATTAGGGACTCAACACATTTATTATAAATCTCAATTTTTGCCGTATCCTTAAAGTAAAATTCTCCGAACCGTACAAATTCTTGTAACACTGAGATTATCAAAGCCTTTTCAACACTTTCTACATTAGCTTTATTCATGATAATAAAAGTCGCACTTGACTCCCAACTCGGTTTGTCAAAATGAAATGAAGTCAACTCGGTCAAGAATGTATTCTCAAATACCTCTAAAACGATTTCATAATTCTTTATATATTCAATTACGTTCATTGTCTGTTAAAATGCCACACAATCGAGTAGGGAAAGATACGAAATATTTCGCATCTCCTCCCTCTTACACCACCGTACGTAACGACCAGGCTTTAGTTCAACCGGAAGTTCATGTTTGCCTTGCGGTGAGCTCCTTTTAGTCGGTTAGCTGCGCTGAGCCCTTCGGGGTTGGGCTGTTAGCCCACATGAACTTCTATTTATTAGGCACGGGCATTTTTATCTTTCCCAAATCTTCCTAATTAATTTTATCGGTTTTATATCTTTCCATTCGATTTTTTTATCGGAAACTTTCAAGTCATTATCATTTATTTCTGTCGCTTCTGATTCATTTTTCCTACGTGCCATTTCCTTTTCCCAAATCTCGTTTTCATTTGGTGGTTGAATTAATTCCGAACCACCTTTATGCGGAAACTGAACATAATTTTCAGGGGGACTTGGTAAATTATTCTCACATTCTATCGAACATACATTGACTAAAAGAGGTAAAATATCAGTCCCGACACATAATGAAATCCAAAATTGGTTGGCCTCACTATAATCCATTACCTTTTTACAGACACTACACATTACTTTATCCCCAAAATATCGAATTGGATTATTTTTCAATTGAGGGAAACCCATTCGATACTTATAATTCCCATAAAGTGCCCTAGTGCTTACTCGACTTTTCTTTAATTTTTTACAATTAGTGATTTCGTAAGGGAACCAATGTAAATCATAAGAAGTATATGGATCAAAATATTCAAGAGCTTCCATTTCCCCAATTTCTGGTGGAATCCGTTTTAATTTACTACCATATAACCACAATTTCTTGACCTTTTTCAATTTTGATATTGATTCGGGTAAAGTAAAAATCTGAGAAAATAATTCTGGACCCAATTCTTCAAGAGGGGCAAATTCATCATTTCCTTGTTCCGCAATTTTTTCAATATAATCGCAGAGTTTAATCCAAGCCTGAGAATTTCTGTCTTGAATATTATTTTCTATCCTTGAAATCATTTTATTCATAAAGCTCTATCATAGTTTCGAAGCCGTTTTTATGCTTGTTGACAATCGAGTATGGAAAGATTCGAAATATTTCGAATCTCTACCCTCTCACACCACCCGTAAGTACCGGCCGGGTTTTAGTTCAACCGGGAGTTCATGTTTACCTTACGGTGAGCCCTTCGGGGTTGGGCTGTTAGCCCACATGAACTCCTATTTATTGGCGGTAGTTTATATTTATTTCCGATTCATTAATAAGTTGAAAATTTTCAATTATATCAAATCCCAATGCCCCTTTTCTTAATTGCAATTTTATACTTTTTGCATTTTCGACAAGCTCAGAATTTGATGAATAAAAAACAAGTTCTTTTTCTAAATCTGCGTAATCAAATATTACAGTAGGTTGCCGTTTACTTGTAATTTTATATCCAGGTAGAGAACTTTTCGACTTAATTATTAATTCATGTTCTGTTATATCTTTATCAGCGAGATAATAGTTTGTAGCTAGGAATAAATAACTTAAAATGAATCCCCATGATAAAAAGCTTTGGATTAGTGGGAAAAAATTTCCTTTCAATTTATAAGTTGATTTGTATTTTTTTCTAATCAAAGCAAAGGTTACAGAACCTACAACTACTACAATAATGAACAAAATGCCAATTTTAATAAAAGTCTTTCTGTAAAGAAAAATCTCTAAATACATTAAAATCAGTCCAAGGAAAAGAGTCACAGTATAAAATCCTTTCCAAAAATCATTATTATCTATTTGTCTACCTAATAGCTTCATGTTTTTTTAAATAACCGCCAATCTAGTAGAGAAAGATACAAAATATTTCGCAACTCCGCCCTCTCACACCACCCTAGGTACCAGCCGGATTTTAGTTCAACCGGGAGTTCATGTTTAGCTGCGCTGAGCCCTTTTAGTCGGTTAGCCCACATGAACTCCTATTTATTGGTGCCAGTTTTTATTTGTCAAATTCTTGTTTCACTTTTTCAATCAATTTACTATCGCCACTATTTTCAGCCACTATTTTCGCTAATTCTTTTAATTTTTCGGCTTTATCAGACATCGATTTTGCTATATAATCCCTGTAAACTATCTCAAAACAATTTATGTAGTTTTGGTTTTGATTATTTACATTTTTCTGATTATAATCATTAATGACTTGCAATTTTAGGTAATCTAACAAAAATTTATTTTCTATCAATGATTTGTTAAGCTCCACATCAAGCGATGGTGTCTTTGAAAATTTATATGTTAATCCTGATACAGTCATATGATTGACATAAGGCTGGTAATTTTTTTGAGAAACCGTCATGCCAATATATAAAGGCCTATCCAAATTGTAATTTGCAAGTATGTGGTTAAGTACTTTTGGCCAATTAACCTGATATCCATCCGATAAGTCTATATCAATTGGTTTTACACCTAAAATTTCAAAAACTTGTTCTCTATAACTATCCAGTAAAAGAAAATCAATATTTATAACCCAAACATCCTCTCGTACTCCTTTTGCATCCTGCAACATCCAAGCTGCATAAGAATCATTGTCGTGTTCAGTAAATATGATACTTTTGGGTTCAACTGACATTAAAACATTATATGCGTAAGATATAAGTCCTGTTGATAATTTATTTTCTTTAAACCATTCCTTATTTACTTTTTTTCTCAAATCGAAATCTAAAATACTTACCGAATATGTTATCATATTTGCTTTTATTTCCTCAAAATTGGGATTTATCTCATAAGCTTTTAATAAATACTCTCCTTTTGAGGGATCTATTCCTCTTCTGGCATAGGCAACATAATTATAAGTAAAAGTATTAGGTATATTCTCTTCCATTAGTTTAATAATCTCATCACTGCTTTTGAGAAATTTAGATTCCTTAACGAAATCTTCTGACCAATTTGCAGTGCCTTGAGCATTGCGACATGCTTTAAAATAATTATACCAATTATCTTCAGAATGTATATTTTTTTCAATTTCTTTCCACCATAATTCTGATTGTTCTACATAATATGAATGTGGTTTTGACTCAAGGGCAAATGATTTTTGCTTTTCTGGTGTTTGTCCAACTATGGTTGCTGAAACAATCAATAATGAAGTTGCTAATATTAGATATAGTCTCATAATTAATTTATTAAAGTTGTTTTTGTACATAGAATACACTTTCATCAAGAAAACGTTCAAAAATAGGGTAGTAAAATTGGTATGAAAAGTTGCCGATTGCGGGGCGATTTCCAATCAAGCCGTTAAGAACTTTATGCGGGTTACAGCCTTTGAATAACCTACTACAATGGCAATTTTTTATACCACATGTATGTGCTGGCGTTTTTATTATTCATTTTATATTCTTTCAAGCAAATCATAACTTGTACTCCATCTTGTAAAGGTCATACCCTTTAGCCCAATAGTCCTTAGCTTGCTCTATTAATCGAAATCCATTCTTTTCATAAAATCTATAGACTAGCTGTGTTGTCCTAACAATGATCTGTTTAATATTATTGTCACCTTTCAGTTTATTTATTCTATAATTTAAAATCATGCTGCCGTATCCTTGTCTTTGATAATTTGGATGAAAAAAGTCCCAACTAATATATCCAATAGTATGATTTTCTTTATAATTAATACCTCCACAACCAATAATCTCATTGTTAAAGACAAGAACATAATATTCTTCTATTTCATTGTCCAAATAATAAATCAAATCCTTTTCTTCTTCTGGCGCAAAGTATTTAGGCGTATTAGTCCTCAATAAATCTAAGACTTTTATTTTGTCCTTGTCGCTATATTTTCTAATAATCAAATCTTCTTTAATCATTTTATCCTGTCAATATAGTTACTGTCTGTTTTTTTTACGCTTGCACCTATCGTTCGATGGTATGATGTCGTGCGGGACTACGAGGCGATTTCTTATCAGTTTACGCTGACCTTTTTTACGAGCCACAAACCTTCGAAACCCGCTTAAACCCGCATGCACTATACCATGTGTTGTGTTGTCGTGCATTATTTTTTGTCAATATTTTTCTATTCAAATTGTTCCATAATCTGCAAATTCACATTTTCATTCTTTTTAATATTTTCCATTGATGAAAAATGCATCTGTGGAATTTTATCATATTGACGTTTTGCCATAATCTTTTTTGTAAATGTGCGAATTGTCTCTATCGCTTCATAATTCGATGCATCTCCACAAACATCCAATCCAACCACTCTTTTAGTTTTTCCAATATATGCAAGTGCATTAAGCAGCTCTTCAACGTGCATCTTTCCGGTAAACCCCTGATATGCTGAAAAGCTTTCCTTTTCGTCTAAGACATCTTTATCAATTGTAACATAAACTGCCTCTGTTGGAATATTTGAAATAACATTCTCTATAACCGACTGAACACCTCCATTATCACTCATATTCTTCCATCTGGCATCGGTAGTTAAAATTCCCGGATTGAAATCCACACATTTTAATGAACCATTTAATCTACCAATCAATGTCGATTGGCTCATATAATTTGGATAGGTCTCTACACGTTCCTGAAAAAGAAGATTAAATGAATGGGTCATCTTTCCTTTTGGTAAAGGAAGATAATTTCTAACTTTAAAATCCCCGTCTATGCCAAACTGTACAAGTTTTTTGACAAAGGGTAGTCGTAAAGCCGGATTAATCCATGATCCGTAGTTGAAGTAGTCAGCTCCATGCCACCATTTACCCAAAGACATAAGATTCACAAATTCTTCACGCCAATAATCAGAGTGATTATCGAAGTGTATAATCGTAAAAGGCTCTTTTATTAAACTAATTCCAATATATGCCAGATGGTGAAAGTCTCCAGAACCATAGAATATAGCTTTAGGATTTTCTGTCCGACTGGCTTTAGTTACCAAGTCAATTAAATTGTTCATTTTGTCCTTATGACACCAGAAGCGAATATCACTAGTTTGTTTGCGAAGTGGAATTATTACTGCATTATATTGCGATATAAGTCTCTCCTGGGAGGTAACTCCGCCATCCACATCTAGAATGATTGTCTCAAACATACCTTGATTTCATTGAAATTGTTTTTTGGTAGAAATATTTAGTATTAAAACATAGATTTCATTTTGGTAGAGGCGATTTTTGCATGCCGAACAATCGAGTAGGGAAAGATACGAAATATTTCGCATCTCCTCCCTTTCACACCAAAGTATGAACTGGCAGGTATGGGGTTCGTTAAACATTGCTATATCTGACGAATTGTTCCTTTAAACCCATTATGCTTATGGGTATAGAATAATATTGCCTTTTTTGAACGAAAATAATGTGATTTTATACTGACTGTTTTTAATAGCAAAACTTGAAAAAACATGCTTTATCTACCTCTTTGTTTTTTAATTTACCTCTCCGGTTTTAGCGTGTTTGCCCTTTATCCCTGAAGAGAAGTCCATAGCCGCCAGGCCGGGTTTAGTTCAACCGGGAGTTCATGTTTAGCTGCCGGTGAGCTCCTTTTAGTCGGTTAGCTGCGCTGAGCCCTTCGGGGTTGGGCTGTTAGCCCACATGAACTTCTATTTATTAGCTGCTGGCAATCTTTCGAGAATTCATTTTTATTCACCATTTGGATATCTATATAATTCCAAAATATTATGATTATCGAATCCTTTATATTTAGCATTTATTCTTTCAATCCATTTAGGAATACTTTGTTTCTCAAAAATTAAGTTGTAGTTTTTAATCTTTTCTGAACATTCAATATTGCCCTTATCAATTTTTCGGATTACCAGTAGATTTACAGCATCTTGTACAAATAAAGAATCATTTAACTCACATAAATTGTTAATTCTATGGTCTGTCAAGGAATCTTCAAAATAAAATTTAGCAGGTAAACCGTGCCAAGGATTATATGGATTTGCCCATGAACAAAATACTAAATTGATTTTTTCTCTACCATAATTATCATGAATATATTTGGTGATCTCCATTCTACCTATACCGGCAGATTTTTGTCCCATTGCAATTATTCCAATTGAATTTACTAGAACAAATATTGATATAAGCATAAAATTGAAGCTTTTAATCCAAAACCGATTTGTAATTAATCTTTCTATTACTAAGTAACCTTCAATAAGCATAAGAGGAAATAAATAAACTAATGGAAAAAGAAAACGTTCCTCTTTGTGTGAAATAATAGAATGGCCAACAATAAATGGTATAGTAACCCATAAAATGTAATTTTTCGGATTAGAAAACAATATAAAAATGAACGATAAAATAATAGGTATACCAATAAAATAACTGGGATAACTTAATAGTTTAAGAATATAAAAATACCAAGGAGAAGTACCAAATCCTGAAGCTGCTCCTTCAACAATATTTTTATAGAAATAGTTCCATGGAGTAGAAACAAACTCACCATAAAACCATGAATCTAATAATAAGCCAAGAATGATAATTGCAATAAATGAGGCGCATATCTTTAATAAATATTTCAATTTTGAATGATTAATAAATATTAACCATAATCCAAAACCAACTATTGCGAAAGCAATTTGGAATCGAAATAGGAAACTTATACCAAATAAAAGTCCCATTTTAAAGGGTTTTGTTTTGTCATTTGAGTCATTGATAAAAAGAGCCAATGATAACAAAAACAATAGTCCAGACCATGTTTCAGAAGAAAATCGAACACTAATGATAGGAATAAACCATAAAAAGAAAGAAAGTAAATAGTATGCTATTTCTAAAGTTTTATTTTTGATTAAGCCCTTTGTATTTTGAATAAAATAGGAAATAACAATTATCGCAAATAATGCGGAAAGTAGTCGAAGTAAAAAAGCCTGATTATATGGATCATTAACATTTATAATATCAAATGTTTTTAAAAAAACGAAACAAATAATGGGCTGTAAGGCTGGTCTAATTTGAGCTTTGAATTCCCATGCTAATTCATCAGGGGAGTGAGTTCCAAGCTTCAAACCAGCAAATTCAACTATTTGATAATGTTCATCAGCATGATAAAAACCATGAGAATTAAAGGCTGTGGTAATATAAACCACAGCCGCAAGAGCAACAATTATTAAAAATATATCTTTCTTTGAAAAAACAGAAAACTTCATTCTAGTCGGTTAAAATAATTCGTTTTATATCAATTTCTTTTCCATCAGCGATAAGAGCATAAAGATACATTCCTGAATTTAATTCTGACTCATTTATTTTAATTTCTGATTCACCTAAATTATGTAATTGATAACTTTTGACTTGTGTGCCTTGAATATCATAGATATTTAACATTGCTGATTTTACATTGGAGGAAAGAAAATATTTGATAGTTGTTTCTTCACTAAAAGGATTTGGGGCATTCTGATATAAAATATGTTCTGATGATTTTGAACCTATTTGAGT
Organism: Bacteroidota bacterium; assembly: GCA_024640925.1. Taxonomy (GTDB): domain Bacteria; phylum Bacteroidota; class Bacteroidia; order Bacteroidales; family UBA10428; genus UBA10428. The sequence continues at coordinate 17,290 of JAHEEB010000008.1, forward strand.
CTGTAAAGTTGAGTTTATTTTTAAATCTTCTAATTCACTTTTTAAAGAACTTATTTCATTATTCTGTTCCTTTATAGCTTCAATTAATACAGGA
>JAHEEB010000009.1 GCA_024640925.1 Bacteroidota bacterium
AAAATTAGTTTAGCTGCCTGATTTTCAGCATTGTTTTAACAATCTTTAACATCCATTGTCAGATCTTAACAAAGCTTCTCCTTATTTTTGTTTCATAAGTTTTATTAAAAATGCAAACAAAATCGCGCTTAATATTACTAACAATTGCTCTAATCCTTATAGGGTCAGTTCAACAAATTTTTGGAATTGAAGTTGATCTGCAGTCAAAAACGGATACTGCGGTTATTGATACAAATGTCACAGTAGATCTTCCAATGTATGTTGGCACGGAACAGGGAATTATAATAACAATGCTTTCATTTGAAAATATTGAATGTACAGAATGCCAGAATCATTCTATATCTTTTTATGACTATCATACAAATACAGATAATTATACGGAACTCTGTGCTAACAGATTAAATTATGGCACATATATTGAAGAAAATAATAGAAACAGAAATTTTACAACAACTAAAGAAGAGCATTTATGCAACGGTGACGACCCGAAAACCGTCTTAATTAATAGAAAAGATTTCTGATGTGGGTCAAATTAATAATTCGCTAAGTTTTGATTCTTTTTCATAGGTTTTTTAATGGGTTAGGGTAACAGAGAGGGCTAAAAAGCCCTTTCTGTCATTTTATACACTTGATTTAGCAATTTCTTTCAGCAGATATTTAGTAAGTATTTGTATTAATTTTTCACGCATTACTGGTTTGCTCAGATAATCGACACAACCAGCTTCCAAACAAACTTTTTTATCGCTTTCCATAGCATATGCTGTAATTGCAACAATTGGTAAATCAGGTCTTGTATGAGAAATATACCGGGTAGCATCAAGGCCATTAACTTCGGGCATTTTAATATCCATAAGGATCAAATTTATTTTTGAATCACTCTCCGACAAATTAATAGCCTCAATTCCATTTTTTGCCCTTAATATTTCAATTCCAGTATTTCTTAATGACTCTCTTAAGTAATAGAAATTTATATCCTCATCCTCGGCTACTAAGATCCTAAAACCCCTGAAATTAACATCTGAAATTTGTTCATCTGTGCTAATTTGTGAAATTGATGGTGTTTCGGAAGTTTCTATATAGGGTAGGAAAAAATAAAAATTCGAGCCTTTGTTCGGAACTGAAGAAACCCAAATGTTGCCCCCCAATAGATTTACTATATTTTTACAAATTGACAATCCTAGCCCCGTTCCATATGGATTCCTGTCTAAATCATTATCTACCTGTATAAAACGTTCAAAAATTTTCTCCTGCATATTATAAGGAATACCTGTTCCGGTATCTTTGACAAAAAAATAAACTAATTTATTTTCTGCAACCTTATATCCAACCTCTATTTGGCCCTGTTCAGTAAATTTCAAAGCATTTCCTAACAGGTTTGAGAGAGCCTGCTTTAATCTCTTAGGATCTGTGCGGATAGAAACCCCCTTTTCATGATCTAAAACACTCAGGATAAGCTTTATTTTTTCTTTTCCATTCCTAACCAGTAATTCACTGTATAACTTATGTAAATCATCAAGTATATCAAACAAAACTGTGTTTTTAGGACAAATTTTAAGTTGCTTCGATTCTATCTTGGCTACATCAATTACATCCTCAATAATATTTAATAAATCGTTGCTGCTTTTCTTTATAAGGTTGAGATATTCATTTCGTTCATTAGGACTAGGATTCGACATTGTAAGTAATTCTGCAAAACCGACAATAGCATTCATTGGGGTTCGAATTTCATGTGACATATTAGCCAAAAACGAGGTCTTAAGTTTATCTGAATCTTCTGCTTTTTCCCTCGATTTTTCCAACCTGATTTCGAGCTCTTTCCATCTGCTAACATCAATAAAGCTGAGAAGAACATTCCCTGTTTCCTTTAAACTGCACAAAGTAGCCTGAAAAAAACCATCCATGTTGTTTATTCTCAAGCAAATTTCAAAATTGCTCTCTTTACGATCAGAAATAATAAAATCTTCTATCCTGGTTTGAAGAGAACCACTTCCATCTTTCTTTGATCTTCGTCTGACAGAATCCCAGTTTTGAGAAATAATTTTTGCTGCTTTGTTGCTTCGGACAATCTCAAAGGAAGAATTGATAATCAGAATTGGATAATTAATTTTCTCAAAAATAATTTCAAATAAAATTTCGGAATAATTTTGATTTGCTTTTAAAGAACCGTGCTTTACAACTAAATCATAAGCATTTGTAAAAGAAATCTCCAGACTATCGAAACATTGATTTATAATGTTTTTAAAAGACTGCTTTTCGTTTTCCACAAAATAAAAATTCTCGATAATATTTAAATAAGCTTTTCTGATTATCTTTAAAAAAGATATATAAATATGCAATGGTATATTGTTATGCAGGCACTTGTCTCTTTCTTTTCTTACAGCAATTAAGAAAGGTTCCGTATAAGGGTTAGAATAATTTTGATTAGCGGTTTCGGAAAACAGCGTTATTGCTTCAACAACAAGGTTTGAATAATTGTTGATTGTCAGTTGCCATGAGTTATTAGTAAGCAAAGAGATGTTAAAGCCACGATAATTTTTAACAATTTCTACACATTTTGCTACTATGTGTTCCTCGCTCTTTAATATGAAGGTTTGAAGTTTATCCCTTTGTTCCATCACCTAACAGGCTATTGGTTGAAAGCTAAAGATAAGTGTAGTTTAAATTAAAAATCTCAAGCCGCAAATGAGATCTTTTACCTTCATTAAGTGAGATATATCACTAAAACATTAAATTCTTCGTTTTAGGGAAAAAAAATCTTTTATCAGCTGGCTACATTCGTGCTCCATGATACCATATTGAACCTGTGTTTTAACATGCAACAATGGTTGTTTGATTAAAGAAAACCCCCGTTTTGCATCAGTAGTACCTATGATTATTTCACTTATCTGCGACCAGAAAAGGGCTCCGGCACACATAACACATGGTTCAACCGTGACATACAGCGAACATTCATCGAGGTATTTGCTCCCCAGGAAATTAGCAGCGGCTGTAATCGCTTGCATTTCGGCATGTGCCGTAACATCGTTGAGTGTTTCCGTGAGATTATGAGCACGGGCAATAATACAGTTCTTCGAAACAATAATTGCACCCACTGGTACTTCTTCCCTTTCAAATGCCTTCCTGGCTTCTTTTAATGCTTCCTTCATGAAATATTCATGAGAAAAAATCATTTGTTCCATTGATTTGTTTTGTATGTCTGTTATCGGGCACAATTTTCTTTTTATCTTCGTGCCAGAGAAATCAAAAATAATAGTTTATGTACAGAACACATACTTGTGGTGAGTTAAATCTGACAAATGTCGGACAAAAAGTTGTCTTAAGTGGCTGGGTTCAGCGTTCGCGCGAGTTAGGAGGAATGACATTCATTGATTTACGCGACAGATACGGAATTACACAACTTGCTTTTAATCTTGAAACCAATGCGGAACTCTGTTCAGAGGCCAGAAAACTTGGTCGTGAATATGTAGTGCAGGTTGAAGGGATTGTTACAGAACGTCACAGCAAAAACCTAAAAATCCAGACTGGAGAGATTGAAATTATCGTTGACAAAATAAATATTCTGAATCCTGCAGAGCTTCCCCCCTTCACTATCGAAACCGAAACTGATGGAGGAGAAGAACTCCGCATGAAATACCGCTATCTTGATCTTCGACGTTATGTTATGCGCGACGCGCTGATGTTACGGCACCAAATAGCCCAGGAGGCCCGGAAATATTTAAGTAATGAAGAGTTTCTTGAAATTGAAACACCCGTAATGATTAAATCTACCCCTGAGGGCGCACGCGATTTCGTTGTACCTTCGAGGATGAACCCAGGACAGTTTTATGCTTTACCCCAGTCCCCGCAAACCTTTAAGCAATTGCTGATGGTGGCCGGTTATGACAAGTATTTTCAGATTGTGAAATGCTTCCGCGATGAGGATTTACGTGCCGACAGACAACCGGAATTCACCCAAATCGATTGTGAAATGGCTTTTGTTGAGCAGGAAGATATTCTCGTTATGTTTGAAGGATTGATAAAACATCTGTTCAAGGAAGTTTTAGATAAAAAGATGGAAGAGCCATTTCCAAGGATGACATTTGAAGATGCCATGAGCTTTTATGGAAATGATAAACCAGATATTCGTTTCGGAATGAAGATCCACGATATTACTACTCTTACAAAAGGAAAAGGATTTAAAGTATTTGACGATGCAGCATATATAGGTGGAATTAATGCAAACGATTGTTCCGAATACACCCGTAAACAACTCGATGAACTGACTGCATTTGTTACCCGCCCCCAGATAGGTGCAAAGGGACTAGTCTGGGTAAAATGGAATGCTGATGGCACATTTAAATCGACCATCGATAAATTCTATAGTGAAGAAGATCTAAAGAAATGGGCTGAAATGCTCAAATCTAAACCTGGTGATTTAATCCTGATTCTTGCAGGTGAAAGAAAAGCAACATTAAAGGCTCTTAGTGAACTCAGGTTAGAAATGGGAACCCGTCTTGGACTGCGCGACAAGAAGACTTTCGCTCCCTTGTGGGTACTTGATTTTCCGCTCCTCGAATGGGATGAAGATACAAAACGGTTCTATGCAATGCACCATCCGTTTACTTCGCCAAAAGCAGAGGACACTCAGTACCTTGATTCTGACCCCGGGAAAGTACGTGCCAATGCTTACGACCTTGTAATCAATGGGGTTGAAGTAGGTGGTGGTTCCATTCGAATACACGACCAGCATTTACAACAGAAAATGTTTAAAACCCTTGGATTTACCGAACAGGATGCTGAAATTCAATTTGGATTTCTGATGAATGCTTTTAGATACGGCGCCCCTCCTCATGGTGGAATAGCTTTTGGATTCGACAGGCTAACGGCTTTATTTGCCGGTCTTGAATCAATCCGCGATGTAATTGCTTTTCCAAAAAACAATTCAGGACGCGATTTGATGGTTGATACACCTTCTGAAATATCTCAGCAAGCGCTGGAAGAGCTTTCTATCCAGGTAAAAAAAGACCATAAATAAACCCAAAGCATAAAAATATTGAATAATGCTTACTAATAAAGCCTGACAAGCAATGTCGGGCTTTATTATTCTCAAAAACAATCAATAGAAGAAGAATTTTATTGTCCGAAACTTTGAGAATAACTAGCATTAAAATGGTGATAAGACCTTTGTTCTTTTATCACGAACTAAACCCGACTATAAAAAATTCTTATCTACAAACTCCTGAAACTTTTCCTTGTATTGTTCTCCAATAGGGATATATACACTACCAAAAACAATGCGATACCTGTCAATGGTATGAACCTGGTTCAGATTAACAATGTATGAACGGTGCACTCGCATAAATATAGATTCGGGGAGTTTTGATTCTATTGCTTTCAGAGTTGTCAGAGATAAAATTGCCTTCTGCTCATTTTTTAAATATACTTTCACATAATCCTTTAGACTTTCGATATAGATGATATCATCGAAGTTAATTCTGCGTATTTTGTAATCCGATTTAAGAAAAAGAAACCGGTTGTCTGAATTTATAGTAGTCGTCTCACTTTTTTGTTCAAGTTCTACAAGTCGTTTGGCTTTCTGAGCAGCTGCAAGAAATTCTTCATAGTCAAAAGGTTTTAATAAATAATCTACGGCATCAAGCTTAAATCCTTCAATGGCATATTTTTCAAATGCGGTAGTAAAAACAATCTTTGGACCGCCTGCCAGATTGCGAGCCAGAGCTGTGCCGGTAAGATCCGGCATTTGTATGTCGAGAAAAACCAAATCTATTTGTTCTTTATCCAGAAATTCAATAGCAGTCAACGGGTTGTCAAATGTACCTGCTAATTCAAGGAAAGGGGTTTTGCTTATGTACCCGGCTACAAGCTGAAGTGCCAATGGTTCATCGTCTATTGCTATTGTCCGTATCATATGGCTTTTGTTGCAGGTAATTTGATATCCAACACCACTTCAAAAATATGATCCTTTTCAGAGATAGAGAGTTTGTGTTGCTCATGGAACAAAAGGGCAAGCCGTTTTCTGATATTTTCCAGACCAATTCCGGATGCGTTTTCAATCTTTTCTTGTTTTTGACGGAAAATGCTGTTGCGACAGGTGAAATGAATAGTGTCACCTTTACAACTCATATCAATGTGGATGAAGGATGGTTCCCTGTTGCTTACTCCATGTTTAAAAGCATTCTCGATAAATGAAACAAAAAGCAACGGGGGTAAAACTATATTTTTTGCTTCATCAGGAAAAAACACTTTTAAATCCACACTTTCGTTTACTCTTAGTTTCATTAAATCGATATAGTTTTTCATAAAATCGACCTCATGAGATAAAAATGTTTCGCTATGTTCCGATTCGTACAAAAGATAACGCATAAGTTTAGATAACTTCAGAACTGCTTTCTGTGCATCATCTTTGCTTAATTCGATGAGTGAATAGATATTGTTGAGAGTATTAAAAAAGAAATGAGGGCTAACCTGGTTCTTTAACATGGCAAGCTCTGAATTCATGTGTTCCTGTTCAAGTTCTTTCCTTCGTTTTTCGTTTTGGATATATTTTTCACTGTATCTCAACCCCAGGCTTAATCCAGATACCAGAAAAGAAGTAAATATGTAATTATAAACATGCATCCTTCTTGGCGGCTCCGGAACATTATATTCTTTCATTAATTTATCCATTGCCACATTGAAGGGTCTATTTGGTTGTTCCGGCCTAAAATATGTAAAAGTTAGCTGTATAAGCAGATAAATGCCAGCTATCAGAGACAGTAAAACAAGCAAGAAACTTTTCCTCCTGTTCCTGAAATACAGGAAAGGTATAAGTATAAAATAGGATATGTAAAATAGAAATACATAAGCTACAGCAAAAATGTATACAGTGATTAGAAAGAAAGGATCACGGCGTGTATTGAACCCCATAAGGTAAACCGGCAAAACAAAGACAACCATCCATGCAAGTATATGCAAAATGATTACAAGTTTCTTACGGGAAAGCAACCCAATATTCATTTGTTCAGATTTTGTTTTATTCAAAGCTACAAATTTTAAGGTTATATGGTAATCAGTGATCAGTGATCAGTGATCAGTGATCGGTGATCGGTGATCGGTGATCGGTGATCAGTTTTCGGTAGTACTGATCAGTGATCGGTGATCGGTGATCAGTGATCGGTGATCGGTGATCGGTGATCAGTGATCGGTGATCAGTTTTCGGTAGTACTGATCACTGATCACTGATCACTATTTACTGATCTCTATTCACTATTCACTATTCATACCTCAATGCATCAATCGGATCAAGATTGGCAGCTTTTCGTGCCGGGTACCATCCAAAAAATATTCCAATAAATGTACAAACGACAAACGAAAGAATTACGGCTTTAGATTGAATATAAACAGGCCAGCTCATTAAAGAACCGACAAGTTTTGCAGCACCTATTCCAAGTAAAATACCTATTATTCCGCCAATAACACTCAGCATAACTGATTCCATAAGAAACTGCATAAGAATATCTTTACCACGACCACCGACAGACATTCGTAGCCCAATCTCTCTGATTCGTTCAGTTACTGATACATACATAATATTCATAATTCCAATACCACCAACAAGCAAAGAAATACCAGCTATGGCACCAAGAAGAATAGTAAGAACATCACTAATTGAACTAAAGGTTTTAATTAATTCGCTCTGCGAACGAATTGTAAAATCATTGTCATCGCCTTCTTTTAACTTGTGCGATTGACGAAGTGCACTCTCCATTTCATCGTATGCCTGCGAAGCTTTATCTTCGCTGGTAGCAGATGCTAGTATCGACTGAATATGTGTGATTGCCAATATTCGTTTTTGAACAGTAGAATAGGGTGCAATAATAATATCGTCCTGATCCTGGCCAAAAGTATTCTGTCCTTTCTCTGACAATACTCCTATAATTTTTATCGGAATGTTTTTAAACCTGATAGTCTGTCCTATCGGATCGTATGTATCACTACCAAAGATATTTTTAATAACCGTTTTTCCAACAAGACAAACTTTTGCATAGCTTTTAATTTCCCTATCGGTAAACATACGGCCAGTAGCAACACTTATTTTCTTAATTCCCAGATAATCCTCATCAACGCCATAAATGGTAGTGGGAGCATTTTCTGAGCCAAAAATAACCTGTCCGGAACCTCTTACTTCAGGAGATACCATAATTATCGAAGGACATTCTTTTCGGATTGTCTGAATATCTTCTAACGTTAGAGATTTTGCGCTTGTATTTCCCATTTGGACTCCACCACGCTCCTGAGAACCAGGCATAACAAAGAGCATATTTGTACCCATGCTCGACACCTGATCCTGAATACTGCGTTTCGAACCTTCTCCAATTGCAAGCATGGCAATTACCGAAGCTACTCCAATAATTATGCCCAGCATAGTCAGAAATGCTCTTACTTTGTTTCTTCGTAAAGCATTCAATGCTATTTTGGTAAGATTTGTATAATTCATTTTAATTTTCTTTTAATTGTTGAAGCAGATTATTCGAACGAGTTATTTACAGGTATCTCAGCAAGCATAGCCAGAGCGCTGGCAAAGTCCTTAACCTCTTGTTCGCGGATGATATGCCCATCACGACAAACAATATTCCGTTTGGTAAACCTGGCAATATCAGGCTCGTGTGTTACAAAAACAATCGTTTTCCCTTTTTCGTTCAGTTCCTGAAACAGTGACATCACTTCATATGATGTACGAGTATCGAGATTTCCGGTGGCTTCATCGGCAAGTATCACAACCGGGTCGTTAACCAGAGAACGGGCTATTGCCACACGTTGCTGCTGACCCCCGGAAAGCTGATTGGGGGTATGATGCATTCTATCAGCAAGTCCAACCGATTCAAGTGCATGTATAGCCAGCTCTCTTCGCTCTTTTGCTTTTATATTCTGGTTATAATATAGCGGAAGTTCTACATTTTCAAGGGCTGTTGTACGGGCCAGAAGATTATAAGACTGGAAAACAAATCCAAGTTTCTGGTTACGAAGTCTTGCAAGCTGGTTCTTATTTAGATCAGCCATTGCAACTCCATCGAGAATATATGATCCGGAAGTAGGTTTATCGAGGCAACCCAGAATGTTCAGCATTGTCGATTTACCTGAGCCACTTGTCCCCATGATGGCTACAAAATCTCCTTCCTCAATATCAAGGTTAATTCCCCGCAAAGCATGCACCGTAACCTCTCCAACATGGAAATCTTTCCGGAGATTGCGTACTTCAATGATTTTCTTACCCATAATTTGTTCTTTTTATAATAAATTACTTGGTGCTACTTTTTTTATCCTGTGGTGGTTTAGGCATAAACGGACTGCTTGCTGTTCCAGTACTTGTGGTGCTGCCACTGGTTTGGGTCATGGTAAGCACTACTTCTTCACCTTCCTTCAGTCCTTTTTTAATTTCCATCTTAGTTCCGTCACTAACACCTGTTTCGATTTCTACCGGTCTTAATAATTTATCTGATTTGACCCATACTTCAATCTTGGATTCATCAGATGCGGTAGCTTGAGTAGCAGCCGTATTACCATCTGCAGTTGGCGAACCTTGTTCACTAACAGCAGTCTGGGGTACCTTAGGAGGTTCAGGCATATCATCTTTCGACAGAGTACTCATATAACTTGCCATTATTGAATTATCTGGTTTAAAACGAATGGCTTTATATGGAACAAGCAACACATTTTCGGCATTCTCAACAACTACCGATATGTTAGCTGTCATTCCAGGCATAAGCTTCTTTTCCGGATTCTGAGCTTCGACAATAACCGTATAGGTGACAACATTCGAGGTTATTACTGGTTCAAGACGAATCTGGGTAACCTTTCCGTTAAAACTTAAATCAGGAAAAGCATCTACAGTGAAACTAACATCCTGCCCGTTCTTCACCATTCCTATGTCTGCCTCATCAATATTTGCCTCTACCTGCATCTGGGTTAAATCTTTAGCAATACTGAACAATGTTGGTGTACTAAAACTTGCAGCAACAGTCTGCCCCTCATCAACAGCCCTGTTAAGCACAACACCGTCAATTGGCGAATAAATAGTTGCATAGGAGAGGTTAATACGGGCCTTATCGTAATTCGACTGAGAATTTTTCACTGTAGCCTGAGCCCTGGAGTAATTATACAAGGCTAAATCATAATCTGTTTTTGCAACCAGATTTTTATCAAACAAGGCTTTAATTCTATCGAAATTCGATGTTTGATATAGCAATTCTGCTTTAGAATCATCGAGAGATGACTGAGCAATTTCAAGCGAAGCAAGCAATGGGGTTCTATCTAATTCAGCCAGAACCTGTCCCCTTTTCACTGCCGAATTGAAATCGACATATATTTTGCTTATTACACCAGAAACCTGTGTGCCCACATCAACCGTCTTTAAGGCCTCAATTGTACCGGTTGCTGTGACTTCATTTTTCACATTTCCTTTCACAACTTTGCTGGTCTCAAAAACAATTTCAGGGGTCTTGTTTTTACAAGACCGCATTAGTATTACAACTACCAGTATAACTGCGATTGCTGAAAGACTAATAACTATTTTTTTCTTTGTCATGATGATATATTTTTATCGTTTTTTTCAATATAAAATTTAAAATGCAAGCGGTTTTCCTGTATAAAAGTCAATTGTTTTATAACTAAAAATAAGATTGTATTTTGCCTGAAGCAGGTTATTTTCAGCTACAATAAGATTCGTTTTCTGAACTGTAAAATCCACAGAACTCATAAGTCCGATATTGAATTTCTCAAATGCAAGCATATATGACTCTTTGGCTGAATTATACTCTTCTAATCCAGATTCATACTGTTTTTCAGCTGACAATACATCTAAACAAGCCTGCTCAATTGACTTGCGAAGATTATCTTTTGTATCTACGGTATTCAACTGGGCTGAAGAACCCTGAATCCTTGCAATTTCAACACTTGATTTGGCAGAACGGTTTTGATAGATTGGAATAGATAAAGTAAGTCCTACCGAAGGAGCCAACCCATTTTGAAACTGAGTACCATAAGCCAGTTGGGTATATTTATTAGTATAACTGGTATTTAATCCGCCATCGAGCATTAGTTTAGGATAATAAGCTGCCTTTGCAATGTCGATATTTACCTGTGCACTTTGTTCATTTAAAAAGGCGCTTTTAATCTGAGGTTTATTTTCAAGGGCCAACGAATAAACACTATCGGCTAAAGGATTCACAGATATAATATTTGCAAGGTTAATATCTGCCGTATCAACAGAAAAACTTTCGTCACCCGGAAGTTGCATAAGCTGCATCAAAGAAAGCCTGTTAATTGCCAGGTTACTTTCGGCACTCGCCAGTGTACTTTTTTCGCTGGCTAGCTGCGATTTAATCTGTAAATAATCCAGTCTTGAAACAGCTCCCAGTTTCATACGTTCTTCCGCAAGTAATACTTGTTCTGCTGTAGAATTCACCTGGTTCTTACAGTTTTCTACCTGATCAATAGAATACAAAACCTGCATGTAAGCTTCAAGAATACTCAATGAAACACTCTCCCTGGTAGTTTCCAGATCCATTTGTCCGGCCTGGTAATTAATCTGTTTTTGTTTTATGGTGTTATTTACCTTAAATCCATTGAACAGAATTATTGACGCATTAACCCCATAATTAGTACCATTTGATCCTTCATAATCACCATATTCCATGTTTGTCTGATCAAGTGGTTTGTTCCAGTTAAAATTCTGGCTAACAGAAGCATTTACAGAAGGGAACCTTTCGGCTTTAACTTGTTGCACACTGACCCGGTTTATCTCACTGGTCAAGGTCCCTTGTTGAACCTGAATATTTTTTAAAAGTGCATAATCGATACATTGCTTCAGCGACCAAAGGCTATCCTGAGACTGTGTTTGTGCCTCTGCCTGGTGTACTAAAAAAATGCTAATAACAAATGATATGAATATAGTTCTCATAACCCAATATTAAATTTGAAGTAAAATTATTGGGTTTAAAACACCTATAAAAATGGAATCGACGGAAGCGTCATTTTTACCGATAGAAAGATAAATAAATAGGACTAGCTATTCTACATTAAGCGAATAGAATATGAAATCTATTTCGATAACAACGAAGCGGATTTAGAAATCTATTAAAGCAGGGTCATTTCTCAAACAATCTTCCAAATCCGCTATAGGCATTTAATTCCATAACATCGAACTGAATCATATCAGCTTTTACAAGAGGCAATTCTGCAAGTATTTTCTCAGCTTCATTAACATCAATACATTCGAGAACAATTACTGCATTTTTATGCTCAGTAAAGTAAATTTCCCTGATTATTCCTTTATTGTATAATTGCCATACTACCTGAGCTTCTTCATATAAAAGCATTTGATAATTTTCAGCAATTGATTTATTGGTCTTATCTGTTTCAATAGCCAGCAATTTCATTCGACCAGGTATTATAACAATATTTCCCCTTCAAGAAATACAACACAATTCCCGGTGATTTCAACCTTATCTCCAGTGAGTTTGCATTGCAGTTTTCCTCCACGAGCTGATAATTGCTCAGCGTGGAGAGGATTACAGTTTAGTTTGTCCACCCAGTATGGAGTTAATGTAGTATGTGCCGAACCAGTAACAGGATCTTCAGGTATTCCTGATTGTGGTGCAAAAAATCTTGAAACAAAATCAACATTGTCGCCTGGTGCTGTTACAATAACCCCTCTCCCATCGAGTTTTGCTATAATACTTAGGTCTGGCGCCATTTCCGAAATATCTGATTGTTTTTCGAAAACGCACATATAGTCGGTTTTACCTCTATATACTTCCATCGGGGCCTTTTTTAGTCCTTTAACTATCTCATCAGGCACTTTTGTAACTTTTTCGAAAATATCGACAGGAAAAACAAGCGTAAAGCCATCAGATTCGGGCCTCACCGTTAGCATTCCACTTCGTGGAGAATAAAGATCAAGTTGATCTCCATAATATTCGGTGTGATCGAAAATAATTTTCGCTGATGCAAGGGTAGCATGACCACATAAATCAACTTCAACTTTGGGAGTAAACCAACGTATCTCAAAGTTTTCGTCCTTACTCACCACAAATGCCGTTTCTGCTATATTGTTCTCAAATGCTATATTCTGCATAAGAGAATCAGGCAACCACTCATTGAGGAGACAAACACCAGCAGGATTTCCTGAAAACATCCTATCGGTAAATGCATCAACTTTATAAATTTTTATTCTTTCCATTATGAAATAAGATATATGATCGTAATTTTTACGAACAAACACAAGTATCTAAACAATAAGGGAAAACCTATTTGGGGATTCCTCCAAAAATTTTTGAAATTGTTCTATGGAACTTATGAAACCCAACAACAGGTTCTGCAAACATATAAATGCACTTATTAAAAATAATTTCCTTACCGTTTTCTTCGGCTATTTTTAATGTATTGTCAGTTTGACTGTTTTGTTGCACCCATATATTCTTAATACCCTTGCTAATAGCCTGACGCAACACATCATCTGTTTGTCTTTTGGGTGTGACAATCAACAGGCTTTCCACATCAGATGGAAGATCGGAAACAGTTTTAAAACATTTCACCCCATCGATAACTTCGGCTTCCGGATTAACAGGAAGTACATCATATTTATTCTTGATTAAATCCTTGAATATGAGATGGCCAAATTTTTTTTCATTACGGGAAACACCTGCAATAGCAAGCCTTTTCGGTTCAAAGAAACCTGTAATTTGAGCTTTTGTCACTTTCATAGTTCAGTGTTTTTATTAAATGAAACATGGTTTGTAGTAAAATTAGCAATTATATACTTACTTTGATAACAGAAATCTGCTAAAATTATGTACTTTATCATGAAAAGAATATTTATAAAAGTTTTGCCGGTCCTTTTTATCATACCCCTTCTTACTTCTTGCGGAAACTTTGAAAATATAAAAATTGGTGAGCCCGAAAGCATAAAGGTTCAAGGGTTTGAGGGCAACTATGTAAAGTTTGATGTACGAATTCCTATTGATAACCCAACAACACATCGGATACGCATTGAAGAAATCGATCTCAAAGTTACATTGAATGGAAGATATATAGGCAAACTTTTTGTGGATGAGGATATAGTTATAAAGCCGAAGAGGAAGCAGATGTATGATTTACCTGTAAAAGTAAGAATGTCCAATATCTTGAATACAGCCTTTATAATGATGACCCTGAAAGAAGGACAGCATGTGCCGGTTAAATTTGAAGGAAAAATTGTTGCCAAAAGCATGCTGATACGAAAGACTATTGAGATAAACGAAGAAAGAAAAGTTGCAATTTAATTTTTTAAAATGGAAACAAACAAGAACATTCCTTTTACTGTAATAGATTGGGAAACGGTTGAAAAATCGGAGTTTAAAGGAGAAACAGGTGTTGCCTTTTGGCAAACTGTTCAATTTAATGGGTTACGAGTTCGGATTGTAGAATATTCAAAGGGTTACCTGGCCGATCACTGGTGCCAGAAGGGCCATATTGTTCATTGCCTTGAGGGTGAATTTATCAGCGAACTACAAAATGGTGAGAAAATTCTTTTAAAAAAGGGAATGACCTATATTGTAACGGATGATTTGAGTTCTCATCGTTCCTATTCAGAAAATGGAGTGAAAGTGATGATTATTGATGGAGATTTTTTAAAGAAAAAAAATTAAATTTTACATAGAAATAAAGTAATGTATTTTTTTCATCTTCGGATCTTATAAATAGAAACTAAAATATAATCATTATGAAAAAAACATTTTTCCTTATTGTATTTGCAGCAATTACAATAAATCTGAATTCACAAACATATTTTCCTTTAGTAAAACAATCTACACAGGGTGTTCCGGTACTTCATGAAAAACCAGCCTCTACATATCGAAAAACTCCTGTGAATTTAACCAGAAAACAAAATCAAAGTCAACCCATTTCATATGCCGTTACTTTTTTTGGACAGAACTTAAGGTAATAAGTCTCCGTTATATGAATCCTTTCTTTATGACGAAACAATATTTTGGGTTTAAATTTCAGAATCCAGAAATCATTTATATATAGTTTTTTAAGCGTTGAAAATTTATAGGATTTTGATGGTTTAGCTCAATTTGGTCTTGGTTCAAATATAAGAGCCTGTGAAGAAAATATGACTTTCGGCATTTTTTCATGTTTTCTCATTAAGATTAATTTGTAATAATCTTGATTATAATTTTCAATCTACAACATAATGAAAAAACATAAAATGGATAGAAATAAAAAGGATTTGTTATTGTTAAAAAGCAATCCAAATCAGCTGATTGTTGAGCTGCAGGATTTGATAAAAATTATAGTTTCCAGGTTTATAAAAACCAGACAAATTAAGTATGCTGAACTGGAAGAATTTAAGCAACAGATAAATATAGCATTGTTTAAAAAGATTCCAATAATTCAGGAGCAATATCAGGGGAAATCTTTTCTGAGAACTTATATGTCAGTGATTATTAGAAATATTTGCAATGAAATTTTAAGAAATAAAAATAGTCCAGATTACCTATTTGTTGAAAATTATTTGTTTTTTGAGAAAGGTTATGAGGACATTGATCCTTTGATTCTAAAAGAAGAAAGTTTAAGATTAAAAAAAATTATTGAATTGTTTTTTATAAAGAAAGATAAACTAGTTCTTTGTTTGAAACTGAAATTTAAAATGCGAGTTGATTTTGAAGATTTAAAAAAAATAAATTCTAACATTACACAAGTAGAATATGAAAAATTCCTTGAATTTATCAATTTTTGTTCTGAATGTCCGGATAATGTTATATTTGCACAATTATCAACAATTCTAAACAAATATGATAATAAGGTAAATTCTTCTGATTCTTTGAGAAAATGGACAACAGATAAAATAAATGAAATTATAAAAATTTTAAATGGAAATCCACCAACATCAAATTATGATAAAGAAACATTTCAGATATTATTTGAAAAATCCTATTTTAATGAGAACATTAATCAAAATAAAAACAATAAGATAACCCATGGAAAACCAGAGTTTCGATAAATTCTTTGCTGACAACCATTTGAAAGATGAAGCAATAGCATTATTTGTCGATGCTCTAATATTGAATAAGGTTGAGTTATTAATAGATGAAATTCGTACTCATGTTGAAGATTGTACTCAATGTAAAATGGGTGTTTTTGCATTATATGAAATAATAAAACAAGACAATAAAATTCAAGATAAATATATTCACCCGTTCCTTAATTAAGGAATAAAATAATAATTGATGATTTTTTTATTGATGTCAATTCTTCTTTAATGTTTGAAAATTGACAAACGTTATGTGACAATATTTTAGTAAAAACTTAAAAATAATATTCATAAAAATTCAATAAAAAAATCCGTTTTAGAACATTACCTGCATCTATTCTTATAAACAATCTATTTTCAAAATACGAACCAAAAATTTAAATGCTATGAAAAAAATTTTTAGTTTTCTAGTTTTTATAGCCATTATGGCTTCATTAAAGTCACAAACTTTATTTGTTCCTTCTGGTACTAGTGGTATTGGCAGTTCTTCAACAGCAAATATTGGATTTGGCACTTCAAATCCGGATACTTGGTTTGGAGGCACTTCAGGAGCTGTGTTTGAGATGTATGGTAACAGACCTGTACTTAAACTTAATAATACAGGAGGATTAAGTACCATAACATTAACGAATCCTGCTATTGATGGTACATACCATACAGGTGAATATCATTTAAATTATGTTTTTAATAGTACGAATAATTATAAATCACAACTTCAATTTAGCAGTTATCCCCAACAAAATGTTTTAGTTTTACAATCTGATGGTAAGGTGGGAATTGGTAGTAATAGTTTTGACACACAAAATGATTATAAACTTGAAGTGTTTGGTAAAGCGAAAGTGATTGACCAGTTTGTTGTAAAAGGTTACGTTTCCGGTGATATGGTTGGTGTTTATAATCTAGAGCCTGATTTACCCTCAACAATAGATTTAATATTTGGTTCATACGGATGGGACGTCAGTCAAGTAAATAACCCAAGTTTATTAAGATTAAACGGACCAAATGGAGCCACACGTTTTGTTGTTAGAAACAATGGCCAAGTAGGTATTGGTATTGATCCAGGAAATAGTAGTACATTGTTAATGGTTAATGGAAAAATTACAGCTACCGAATTAGAAGTGAAGCTGGAGGTTGCAGCAGATTATGTTTTTCATCCTGATTATAATCTTAAGACTCTTGCAGAACTTGAACAATATATTAATGAAAACGGACATCTTCCTGAGATTCCTTCAGCAGAAGAAATTAAACAAAGTGGACTGAATGTTGGTGAATTCCAAAATTTGCTTTTACAGAAAATAGAAGAAATAACATTA
>JAHEEB010000913.1 GCA_024640925.1 Bacteroidota bacterium
CTGTCAAACCGGTAATAAAATTTCTTAGGACGGGGTATTACGCTCGCAAGGAAAATACATTCCTCAGAGTTAAGCTGACTGGCATCTTTCTGAAAATAGAAACGCGAAGCTTCTTTTACACCATAAACATTTGGCCCCCACTCTATAATATTCAGATAAACTTCAAACATTCGGCTTTTAGGTACTAGTCGATTCGATTCAATCAGCCATACAAGAATAACTTCTTCTAATTTTCGGGTTATGGTTTTTTCGCGCGAGAGGTAAACATTTTTAATGAGTTGCTGGCTTATGGTACTTCCACCTCTGGCAAATTTCCCTTCTTTAATGTTTTCGGCAATTGCACGGCGAATACCATTGATCAGAAATCCCTTGTGCCCATAAAAAGAGCAGTCTTCGGCCAATAAAATTGAATTTTGCAGAACCACAGGAATTTGCTCCAGTGGAAGAAAATTTGGATTTTCGGGACCTACAATAAAACTACGAATTGGTTTCCCCTTTTCATAAGCAGTATGGGTAAAACTGCCATTCATTCTATACAACTCTTTATTAAAACTTTTTATTTTAAAATTTTCCGAATTCAGTTTCGATTCAAGAATAAGGGAATCGGGATGATTTAAATTGACAATAAGTTTTGCACGATATGATAAACTACCTTCTGCTTCAAAATATTTTAATTCAGAAAATAAATCAGCAGGTATTGAACTGAAAAAATCGTCGGCTGTAAAAGATGGTATATTACACGAGAAGGCAACAGTATCTGAAGGGCTCAAACAATACTTCAGATAGGGATGAAGTTTAAGTTTTCCAAATGTGATTTCCGATATACTATCAAGTTCAAGGTAATTGGTACCAACAGACAGATTAAATTTCATTGAACATGCCGGAAAGGAAATACATTTTGAGGAAACAGATTTATGATCTACTTCAAACTGATCAAGAGCGCAAGTGCCTTCTAATTTGAGAATATTGTTCTTTTTCTTCTCTTGAAAATTAACGGTAAAAGATTTATAGCGAACCACTGCACCAAATAATCCGGCTATTGGCGAATTAAGCATTGATCCTTCCTGCCTGGGTCGGAACGACAATTCCACAACCCTTTGTCCGGGTTTTATTTTCCCTTCCAGTATTAATATTTGAGTGAGGTGATTTTCCGACACTTTAATTGTAGAAAAAAGTTTACCGTTTTTTAAGGATAAAACATTTATATTGGCTTCGGTAATGGTTGTATCCTGTAAATAATTAAAACTAAAGTCCTTTGCATACAGCCTTGAGGGTATTATTGTAAAAATTCTTCTTAATAGTTGGTCTGCTCTTTTATATAAATTAATTTCCGTAGTATCGGAAAAATGAACACCTCCTTTGCTTGAGAAAGCCTGGTAATATCTGTTTATTTTATGTTGTTTTATAGAAATGATCCCATGTTCAATTTCCAGCTTGCGAAATCTTTTATGCCCTCCTATAAGTTGAATCAGATTAATTCTTGCCGATAGCGAACTAACAAAAAGCAATGTGTCAGTAGAATCCGGGATAACTAATAATGAGTCTATCTGAATGGTGGCAAAGCCTTTAAAACAAACCTTATCGTAGTAAATTTTAGCCGTGTGGCTTTTATTAAATCGATTGGTCTGTTCCGCTGCGGTTTTTACCAATAATGGGTTTCGGAAAATAAAATAAAAAACCGACACAATTAAAATTGATGTCGACAAAATAATGATTATACGGTATATCCAACGTTTCATAGCAACAAAAATAGTAAAATATAGAGCACTTTGATCAACGGTATTATGACACCTCTGATTTTTCTGCTATGCCTAGATATTTTGATAAAAAATCAGCACAATGAACAGAAGTAACAATTTCACCTCCCATATGTTGTCTTATTTCAAATAATTTTCCGCACCCAGCCTTACTAAATAGTGTTTTTAGATTTTGGTTATATATTATATCCGATTTCAAAAAAGCGTTTAACGTATCAATAGCAAGAAACTTTTTATCCTCCTTTTGCAATCCCATTAATTCATTTAACCTTCTACCTTCTGGTGTACCATTATTTGTTAAAAATAAAAAAGTGCGTACGACCAATTTATCACCAATTATGGTTGTTCTTAGATAACCTAGTTTTATCGAAGAAAACTCTACTGGAAACAGAAAATTGTTTTCTTCAGCTGGTAAGGCTTTTTTAGTGAGTATTGCTGTCATTATCTGTATATAGAAAATGACACTAAAATACGAACCAAGTCGTTCTTTCATACGCTCGATAACGTGAGACTGAATATAAACCTTCAATGGCAACATATTAAAGCTTCCTCGTTTTCCTAATTTTTCAGGTGGAATTGTAACCCATTTTATTCCTTCGAAAGAAAAGCCTAATCTGTAGACAACTCTTGTAATTCCATCTATTTCAAGTGAGAGGGCTTCTGGTTTTTCAGTATGAATTAAATATATATTTTGAAAAGGGCTTAAGTCCATAGCATGTTTTGTAACTAGAGTTTCTTTTTCCATCCAAACTAATCTATGAAGTACATCACAGAACATCCATGAGAGATTTTGAATTATTCCATTAATTTCTTCTAATAAATCGACTCTGAGTTCTTGATACCCATTGGTAAAAAGAGGAAATTTTTGTTTGAATTGCTCCACTTTTG
>JAHEEB010000198.1 GCA_024640925.1 Bacteroidota bacterium
AACCATTGTAGTATTAATAATTTTCGGGATTTCCTGCATTTCATGCAATAATTATGTATGTCCTGCGTACTCGAAAGAAATGCCAAAACAAAATAAGACTGACCAACCAAGCATTTAAAATATTTTTCGAAAAAGTACGTTTTAATCTGGAAAATACACAACAAAATGAAAACAAGAACCAAAATCTTTGCATTAATACTTGCGTTGGGTGTAATAGCATCAGCCTGTTCACAACATGTCTGCCCTGCTTACAGCCAAAAAACTGTAAAGACATCGCAATCGAAAGGTTAAAAACGTCTACCTTTAAATTAAATAATAGTCCACACCAGATTTTCTTGTGTTTTGTTCTAAATTTGCACAGAACATGAGAGGTTTCTTAAGTATATTAGTTTTATTTCTTTTCAATATTTCGCTCTTCTGTCAGGGTGAGATTGATGAACAAGATAAAATATTTTATCGTAATGAACGGACTTTTGGGTTCCTTCTAAACTCAAACGGAATGGGGTTCAATTACAGGTATGCAAAGCGCATTGACGCATTCCGGAAAACTCTTTATGAGGTTGAAATAAACCATCTCAAACATCCTAAAGAAATAAAAGCTACAATTTCCAGTACAAACAAGAATATTATATTTGGTAAACTCAATAGCGTATATACCTTAAAAGGAGCAGTTGGTTATCAGAAAGAATTTTTTCAAAAACGGGATTTAGGTAGTATTTCGATAAGGTATTTTGCAAATAGTGGTATTTCTCTTGCTTTTCTTAAGCCATATTATTTTGAGTATCAAAATCAAACTACAGGAAAGCCATATTATGATAAATTCCAACAACATGGTAATTTTATAGGTAAAGGCCCCTATTTATATGGTTTTGATGAATTATCTGTTATTCCCGGATTATATGGGAAAGTAGGTATAAGCTTTGAGTATAGCAAAATTGATGAGATCTTTCATGCTATTGAGCTTGGTATGGCGATGGATATTTATGCCAAGAAACTAAAAATAATGGATACACCTTCCAATAAAGTGCTCTATTTACTTCCTGATGATCAATTTATTATTACTTTATTTGTCAGTTATCGATTTGGAAAAGTAATTGATACCAGGTTTGATCAAAAACGAACCCCCATTGATCAAATGATTATAAATTAACATCCTTTTTATTACTCAAACGGTGATATTTCAAGCTTCGTTGTTATTTATTTCACAATTTCTATAAATTCTTAATCAATAGGGTTGTTCTTGTTTTAATTATTTCATAAATTTGCACCTCAATTTTCAACTTAAGGGGAATTATTAACATTTAATAAATTTTTTAAATCATGGGAAAAATTAAAATAGGTATTAATGGTTTTGGCAGGATTGGAAGATTTGTTTTCCGTATAGCTGTTGCTAAAGAAAACATTGAAATTGTTGGTATCAATGACCTTATTGATGTTGACTATATGGCATACATGCTGAAATACGACTCAACACATGGTCAGTTCAAAGGAACTGTTGATGTTAAAGATGGTAAACTGGTTGTAAATGGCAAAGCCATCAGGGTTACAGCAGAAAAAAACCCTGCAGATTTGAAATGGGGAGAAGTTGGAGCTGAATATGTTGTTGAATCAACAGGTCTTTTCTTAAGCAAAGATAAAGCTCAGGGACACCTCGATGCAGGAGCAAAGAAAGTTATTATGTCTGCTCCTTCAAAAGATGATACTCCAATGTTTGTAATGGGTGTTAACCATACATCATACAAAAAAGACATGAACTTTGTATCAAATGCATCATGTACAACCAATTGCCTTGCACCAATTGCTAAAGTATTACACGATAATTTTGGTATTGCTGAAGGTCTTATGACTACTGTTCATGCTACAACAGCAACTCAAAAAACTGTTGACGGCCCTTCTGCAAAGGATTGGAGAGGTGGACGTGGTGCAGCTCAGAATATCATACCATCATCTACCGGTGCTGCTAAAGCTGTTGGTAAAGTTATCCCAGCTTTAAATGGAAAACTTACCGGTATGTCTTTCCGCGTTCCAACTCCTGATGTTTCTGTAGTTGACCTAACTTGCCGTTTGGAAAAAGCAACTACTTACAAGGATATTTGCGCAGCAATGAAAAAAGCTTCTGAAGGTGAATTAAAAGGAATTCTTGGTTATACTGAAGATCAGGTTGTTTCTAATGATTTCGTTGGTGATTCCAGAACTTCTATTTTTGATGCAGGTGCTGGTATTCAACTTTCTCCAACTTTTGTTAAAGTTGTTGCATGGTACGACAACGAAATTGGTTATTCTACCAAAGTTGTTGAATTGATCGAATACATGGATACTGTAAAATAATCCTTTTTAACAATAAAGAAAAGCTGCCCTTTTTTGGACAGCTTTTTTTATTTGTATATATGTAATGTAATACTTTTGTCTGTAATCTTCGTCAGCCTTAAATATATTCTACCATATTAAAAGGTATCTGAAGGGTTGAACGAAAATGTTCACCAAGACTTTCTATGGCTTCATCATCCTCCTCAAAATACCAATTAATCTGTACATTCATGCTTTCTTTAAATTTTTCCTTAAAAACCCTGAATAAACTGAGCAAATATTTCGACGACCCACTATTAACATATTCCAGGTTGACATTAAAAATAGTTTTACTTGCAGGATTATCAAAATACTTATTAAGCCACTTAATCAGTGGATCATAAAAATCACCCGGGTTTTCAGGTATGGAGCGACCTGAAAGTTCAAATTTACCCGATTCCGGATCAAATTTTACCGAAGGGGTATTTTGTGTTTTATTAATAATCAGTTTGTTCATAACAATATTCCGGATATTTGAGATTAAAACACTGAAATTAAATTGCTTGTAATAACCCACATTGTGCATTTGCACAACTTATAAAAAATCTCTTGATTTAAAACTAAAAGCTCTAAAATAAAAGATTTTCTAAAAAGGGTAACCCTAATTAGCTCTAATAGCTTCAAAACACCAGCTATTGGATAATTAAGGATTAATACCAAATATACAACAAAACGAACAAAAAAATTCATCAGATGTTGATTATGTGGCTATTATTTTCAACAATCCAATCAATTTTTGATGAATAGATAAAAATAAATATCGGGTAATAATTCGTAAATTGCACGTCCAATAACGGATGTAAATACAATTCAATTATGGTTTTCGACTTAGAGATTATTAAAGAGGTTTATAAAACTATTTCCAGAAAGATAGATTTAGCAAGGAGGTTGACAGGCAGACCCCTGACATTAACCGAAAAAATTTTATATGCTCACATCGATCAATCCCCTGAAAAAGCATTTGAAAGAGGCTCTGATTATGTAAATTTTAGACCCGACAGAGTAGCCATGCAAGATGCAACTGCCCAGATGGCACTCCTGCAATTCATACAAGCCGGAAAAAACCATGTGGCTGTACCTTCAACAGTTCACTGCGATCATCTGATAATGGCCAAAGATGGTGCTAAAAATGATTTGCCTGATGCAATGAATACAAACAGGGAAGTTTACGAATTCCTTAGCTCTGTATCAAATAAATATGGCATTGGTTTCTGGAAACCAGGCGCTGGAATCATTCACCAGGTAGTTCTCGAAAATTATGCCTTCCCTGGAGGAATGATGATTGGGACTGACTCCCATACAGTAAATGCTGGTGGACTGGGTATGATTGCCATTGGTGTTGGTGGTGCCGATGCTGCTGATGTTATGGTTGGTATGCCATGGGAACTCCGTTTTCCTAGATTAATTGGTGTTAAACTTACCGGTAAATTGAATGGATGGACATCGGCAAAAGATATAATTTTAAAGGTAGCCGGAATCTTAACTGTTAAAGGTGGAACAGGTTGCATTCTTGAGTATTTTGGCGAGGGAGCAAAAAACCTTTCTTGCACAGGAAAAGGAACAATCTGTAATATGGGTGCTGAAATAGGTGCTACAACCTCTACATTTGGCTATGACGAATCGATGGAGAGATATCTGAATGCAACCGGCCGTTCAGAGGTTGCAGATTTGGCAAATACCATTAAACAATATCTCACCGGCGACCCTGAAGTTTATGAAAATCCAACAGGTTATTTTGACCAGGTAATTGAAATAAACCTTTCGGAACTGGAACCATATCTTAATGGCCCATTCTCACCCGACATAGCTACTCCCATTAGCATGATGAAAGAGATTGTAAATAAAAACAACTGGCCCACCAAAGTTGAAGCTGGTCTAATAGGCTCCTGTACAAATTCCTCTTATGAAGATATTTCCAGAGCAGCATCGATAGTAAAAGATGCTATCGAAAAAAAACTAACAGCTAAAGCTGAATTCTCAATTACACCTGGCTCAGAACAAGTGCGATATACAATTGAACGCGATGGATTTATTCACTTATTTGAGAAAATTGGAGGAAAAGTTTTTGCGAATGCTTGTGGCCCCTGCATTGGACAATGGGCACGATTGGATGCTGAAAAGCAATTGAAAAATACCCTGGTGCATTCTTTTAACAGGAATTTTGCAAAACGTGTTGACGGAAATCCTAACACCCATGCTTTTGTAGCTTCACCAGAACTCGTCACAGCCCTTACCATTGCTGGTGATCTTACTTTTAATCCGATTACCGATTTTCTAATCAACTCCGCTGGCGAAAAAGTTCAGCTTGAACCACCAACTGGATATGAACTTCCGATAAAAGGTTTTGATGTAGCTGATGCAGGCTATCAGTCTCCTTCAAAAGATGGTGTAAATATCAATATTATTGTTAACCCTGATTCTCAACGCCTTCAACTATTGGTTCCCTTTGAACCCTGGAATGGAGAAAACTATCTGAATTTGTTGCTACTTATTAAGGTTAAAGGAAAGTGTACCACCGATCATATTTCTATGGCAGGACCATGGCTGAAATATCGGGGACATCTGGATAATATTTCGAATAATCTTTTAATAGGAGCAATAAATATATTTAACGAAAAAACTAACTCTGTTAAAAACCAATTTAGTGATAGCTACTGCGAAGTACCTGCTGTAGCAAGAACCTATAAAGAAAAAAAAATGGGTTCGATAATAATTGGTGATGAGAATTATGGCGAAGGTTCATCCAGAGAACATGCAGCAATGGAGCCAAGACACCTTGGAGTAAAAGCTGTTCTTGTTAAGTCTTTTGCCCGAATTCATGAATCGAACTTGAAGAAACAGGGAATGCTTGCCCTTACTTTTATAAATAAAGCTGATTATGATAAAATTCAAGAAGATGATAAAATTGATATAATCGGATTAAAAGAGTTTGCCCCCAATTTACCTCTTAAGATTGTTTTACATCATAAAGATGGGGTTACAGAAGAATTCCTGGTTAACCACACATACAACCAAACACAAATAGAATGGTTTAAAGCAGGTTCAGCACTAAATCTGATTCGTAAACAAAATCAAATCTAAGAAAGGGTAGCTTATCTAACGCCTCACTTACTTTCCAGATTTTTACATTATCTTAACCCTTCTATAAAAGAGAGTTCATATCATGATTCTACGCTGTCTGGTTTTAGTTATTTGTTTCATGTTTTTGGTTTTCTCAACTTATTCACAAGAACCAGAGAAAAACAATGAATACAACGATTTGATGAAACTCAGTGTTGAAGAACTACTCGAATTGGATTTGAATGTTCAGGTAGCTTCTAATGAAGGTGAAAAGCTTTTTAATTCCCCATCGACCGTTACAATAATTAGCCGGAAAACGATTCAGGATTATAATTTTCAAACTATTACCGAAGCTATCCAATCTGTTTCCGGAATGCTGGTTATTAATACTTTTATGAAAAAAGACATACCCACCGCCAGAGGCATTTTACAGGATCAATATGCAAATAAAATACTTTTATTAATTAATGGTATCCCTACATTTAGCTCTATCACGGGCGAGGGTATTCTGAATCGGGTTGATATAAATGATGTTGAGCGTATAGAAGTTTTAAAAGGCCCTGCATCGGTACTATATGGTTCCAATGCGTATTGCGGAGCCATCAATATAGTATTAAAATCTGATAATAACACAGGAGTTGAGTTACATGCAGGATTTGGCAACAATACTCTCATGTCTGGAGCACAGGTTAGTTACTTAAAAAATGATATAAAACTATTTATCTCAGGTAATTCATTTACCAAGACAAATGAAAACACTTCATTTACCGATGAAAACAAAGAATCCGGAAAATACGAAAATCTCTCTCAAAACCAGAATTTCACTCTTTTAGGATCTACTAAAGATTTCTCCTTCTTTTTTAATACATATAATAATAAAGAAGGTTTTCTGGGTGTACTTTCAAGTTTTGAATCAGGCGCCGGTATTCCACACGAACTTTCTGGCTATTTGGCTAACCTGGGCTACGACCATAAATTCACAGACAAATTCAAGTTGACAGCCAGGTTTGAATCGGATATTAACCAACGAATAATAAGCCGTGAAAGAAATGATAGTATCCGATCGAATATAATGGGTTATAGATATGCCTCCTCTGTTACAGGCAACTTTAATGTCTTTGAATGGCTAAGCTTCAATTTTGGTGGTCAAGCCGACTATCGCAAATCTGCATCTTATTCCAATTTTGTTAAAGAAACCAATACTACTATTACAAATAACAATTTGGAGAATAAAGATGTTATGGAACACTCAATCTTTGCTCAAACAGAGATTACTATCGGAAAATTGCAGTCAATTGCAGGGATGAGATATACTCACAATGAATTGTTTGGAGCAAACTTCTCCCCCCGCCTATCAATGGTATTTAATTTAGATCATAAAAACGCTCTTAAAGCTATATATGGCGAATCGTTCAGAGCGCCATCGTTATTCGAATTATATTTCTTAAACCCTGACAGTACTATATTCGGCGATGTGTCACTTGAGCCGGAGAGAATGAGATCATTTGAACTGGCATATTTAAAAACATTTGATTATTTCTTTTTCCAGCTTCTTGGTTATTATGGCACAAACATGAATAAAATTCAGCGAACATCCGTTGAACTAAGACCAGCTAGAACTAAAAACATCTATTCCAATGTGAATGATTTCAACTCCTATGGTGTTGAAACAGAGATTAAGTATTGTAATCCGAAAATTTTTCAGATATTTTTCAATTATTCTTATTCAACCGGATCAAAAGGAGATACATTGGGGGCTGATAACCATTATAACTTCAAATATG
>JAHEEB010000914.1 GCA_024640925.1 Bacteroidota bacterium
TAACTCTATCCGTTGTAAACTAGTAAATAGGGTATTTGCTGTTGTAAAAAGACAAACACCCTATGTAAAACTTTATCAACATAATTTTGCGTAAAATGCTTGCAGATATCTTAGAATTCTCTAAGATTCACTAAGTGTTTTTCTTTCTTTGTGTTAACCTTTGTGAATCTTTATGTTTTGGTGCTTTTGTGGCTTTCTTCTGCCACCAAGACTCGAAGACTCTAAGAAAAACTAAGTTGATTTTCCTTCGTGGCATTATTGCTTAATCAGGTTAAAAGGAGCTGTAGAATAAATATTGATGTTTTTAGGGGTAGTTTAAAAAAGAATTGTCTTTCCCAAAAAATATACATATGAAAAGGATAATTCTTTTAACCGTATTAGCAATTTGTGTTCATCTACTTTCATTCGGACAGACTGAAAAAGAGATAAATTCAACAATAAAAAAAGTAACAGTTTTCACTAAAGGAGCTCAAATTGAAAATGAGGCAACGTTAACTCTGGTGCAGGGAGAAATGATTTTAAAATTTATAGGCTTATCGCCATACATCAACGAAGAAAGTATTCGGATAGATGGCAATGAATCATTTACTATTTTAAATGTTCAACATCAAAATGATTTTATAAATGAGCTGGAAAAGGATAAAGAAACAGAATCGCTGAAAGAAAAGATCGAAGATCTTCAATTTAAGATAGAGGATGAGGAAACCTGGATAAAAATAGTAAATGAAAAATTAGATTTTCTTGCTGTCAATAAAGAAATATCCGGTAAAGAACAGACTATTAACCCGGAAACATTTAAATCTCTGAATGATTATTATTCGATCAATATAGAAGCATTAAACCTTGATAAACTAAAGAGACAGCGGTTAATAAATGAGTATAAGAAAGAGATTAATAAAATTAACAGTCAGTTAACTTTTTTGAGCTGCTCTTCTGATTTGCCTTCCGGAACAATCATTGTTACAATTGATGCAAAAAAGACAAAAACAACAAAACTAAGCTTTAATTATTTAGTTGAAAATGCAGGCTGGTACCCAACATATGATATACGATACATAGGCATTGATAAACCTCTTTCAGTAACATATAAGGCTAATGTCAGACAGAATACAGGAGTTGACTGGAAAGATGCCAACCTGGTATTTTCAACGGCCAAAACGAATATATCTGCACAAATTCCCGAATTTACCCCTTTTTATCTTGAATTCTATTATCCCGAAATAGCATGGGCTTTGCAGGGGAGGGCTGCTGGTGTTCAGATATCTGAAAATTCAGGTGTACCCGGAACAGATTCTGAGATTAAAATAAGGGGTATTAGTTCAATAAATAATTATAATCAGCCATCATACATTGTAGATGGAATAGCTCAAAGTGATTTATCATCATTGAATTCAAATGATATTGCAAATATCGAAGTGTTAAAAGATGCATCCGAGTCTGCAATATTTGGATCAGGCAGAACAAATGGAACTATTTTAATAACTACAAAACATAACACAGATAAAACAACGAAACCAATTGCTGTTAACAAAAAAATTGAAACTTCATATGAATATGCAGTTGATGTTCCACAGACCATTTTATCAAACAATAAAACAACTAGTGTTGTTTACAGAGTAGCGAATCTTGAAGCCAATTACGAATACAAATCATACCCAAAGCTATCGGAGAATGTATTTCTTATTGGAAAAATAAGCGATTGGTATAAAAACGAATTAATTGATGGAGAAGTGAATGTATATTTAGAAAATTCATTTGTAGGCAAATCAAACATTAGTACTCAACAATTTAAAGACACACTGGATATTTCTTTTGGAACAGATAATAATATAAGTATTAAAAGAGAAAGAGTAACGGAGTATTCACAAGATAAATTTATTGGTTCAAACAGAAAGGAAACAATAGGTTATAAACTAACTATAAGAAACAATAAATCATATCTGGTCACAACTAAAATAATAGACCAGGTACCGGTTTCGACTACAAATGATATTCAGGTTGAAACAATTGAAATTTCTGGTGGAGTGCTGGACAAAGAATCAGGCAAAGTTGAATGGGAAGTAGCATTAAATCCAAATGAGACCAGAGATATCGTGGTTAAATATTCAGTAAAATATCCTAAAGATAAAAAAGTAATAGTTGAATAGTTGATGAATTTTGATTTCCAAGAGGCTGTCCAAAAAGTAAATTTGCCACCAAGGCACAAAGCCCCCAAGACTCACAAAGATCTTATTTAAAAGACACTAACCTTAGTGATACCTTTGTGTTTTAGAGTCTTCGTGGCTATTTATCAACTTTTTGGACTCTTTAATTATTTTCTCTTATTTCAATTTTGAAGCTGCCTCATTGTCTAAGTAATAGTCCAGTATTCCTGTTAAAGGTTCAATGTGAGCAGCAGGATAATCCAGGTAATTATCCGTTTTATTGATAATTTTCGAGAGAATTGTTGTTTTTGCAGAACCGGTTACTAAAAAAGCAACTCTATCGGCATTGTTGATTACCGGACCGGTAAGACTGATTCGCAATTGTTTGCTTACCGGATGCCAGGCTAATTCTACGAGTTTATCCGATTTAAGCAATTCCATCTGATTGGGGAATATAGAAGCTGTATGGCCATCATCGCCCATTCCTAATATTATCAGGT
>JAHEEB010000915.1 GCA_024640925.1 Bacteroidota bacterium
TTCCTTTGTATGCCGAAACACAAAGCTCTTCTGACAGTCTGTTTAAGTATACTCCGGAATTTAAGTTTACTGATGGAATATTCCCTGATTTTGAGAGTGTTAAAAGGAATGATCCAATACCAAAAAATCGTGTAATTTCTGACTTGAGTTATGATGACAATGATTTTTTTGATAAAATATTATCTCAGAGAAAATTTTTTTATTACGATAATCTTGGAAATAAATTAGAATTTGAAAGCGATAAGGTTTGGGGTTATTCCAGGAATGGATTTCTCTATATCCGGGTCACAAACAATTTTTTCCGGATTACTCTAATGGGCAGTATTTGTCATTTTGTAGCAATTATTACCTATGAAACCCGTGCTTATTACGATCCTTATTATTACAATACTTATTATCCTCAAAACACAACAACTTCAACGGAACAAAAGCAATACCTTTTTGATTTTAATACCGGTCGTATCTTAAACTACGATGAAGAAAGCATGGAAATTTTGCTGATGGTAGATCCTGAGTTGCATGACGAATATGTTCAACTATCAAATAAAAAAAAGAAGCAGTTGAAATTTATGTATATCCGAAAATTTAACGATAGAAATCCACTATATTTAATAAACCATAAAAAGGAATAATATGAAACTAAATCTTTGTTTGATTATTGGTATTTTATTCACCTTACAGGTGACTTTTGGGCAAGACTACATACCTTCGCGCGATGATATAAATGCATTCTTCAATACTAAAACCCTGGTAGTATTGCAGGATAATCCTTTATTGGAATACAACTATGTGATTAAAGATGTAATGAAACAGGAATGGAAAATTACCGAATATGATTTTATTTCAATGAAGGAATTTGAGGAACTTCGCAAGGATCCTAAATATTCTTTCCTTTATATGACACAGGTAATGTTTGATAATGATAAAACGGATGCCAAATACCGGTTTATCCATCTCTCTTTGGGCGGTGATTACTTCAGGACAAACCAAATGCCGGACATTGCTTCGGTGCCACTTGCTTATTATAATGTTGAGGAGGACAACTATATATATAAACTAGCATTATTGGTAAGGTTTATCCAGAACCACGCAAAGCTTGTTAAAGAACAACCGGAAATTGTATCGGAAAATGTTTTTAAACATTACAACGATAATATGAAGGATATTAAAACAAAAACCCTTTACGTGCTTGAAGAAGAATTATCCAAAGAAGTAAACTCTGCAGCACGAATAAAAAAGGTTTATCCATATAAATTTCAGATTGTTACAAAGGAGGATATAACGGAAGCAATTAAGAATAAGGATGAGAATGTTGTCTTTCTTCATAAAGTTGGACCAGGTGAAACAAAAATGGATGCCAGATGTTATAAAGTTGTCGTTGGTGCTGCAGATGCCAACTTCTATTATTTCGATTACCATAGAATAAGTGATAAAAAACCCGATGGGTTACTTGAATCAGATTTTAAGAAGATGGCTAAATAGACATTATTAAAAAAAGCGCCATTTATTGGCGCTTTTTTTAATAACTAAAAAAACACCTCAGGGTATTTTTTCATATATTGCCTTAAATTTATTTTTATGCAACGCATTTTTATTTTATTGGCTTTATTTGCATTTAATGCTCCGGTTTTCTGCCAGACTGATAAACTCAGAGTAGAATTAGCACAAGCAGACAAGCTGATAAATGAGGGAAAATATACAGAAGCCCTTGTTCATATCGATGCTGCCTTAGAGATCGATCCTTTGTATCTCGAAACACTTGAGAAAAAAGTCAGCGTAATGCTTCAGAACGATCAGGAAAAAGATATCATTAGATTAATTGATGATTGGATTAAACAATATCCCCAACAACCCGAATATTATTATTTGCGGGGTATAATTAGTTTGTACAAACAAAAACCTCAAAAGGCCGCTGAGGATTTTGAGAATGCTATATATTATCAGATCCCGGAGAAATATATGGATAAAATCTACCTTAATAGAGGTATGGCATATTTTTATCTCGGGAAATATGCAGAAGCAGAAAGCGATTTTAGCAATGCCGTTGAGATGAACCCCAGATATTCTGCAGCTTACCATAGTTGGGGCATGCTAAAATATGAAATTGCTGAATATGAAGAGGCTGTTGAATTATTTAATAAAGCTGTCCAGATTGAAGACACGAATCCGGTGCTTTTTTACAACCTGGGAATGACCTATTATCGTTTAAAAGAAATGGATAAAGCTTGTTATTATTTTAATAAATCATGTTCGCTAGGTTATAAGAATTCTTGTAAGTTTTACTTGCTGGAGTGTTCGGAGTAGTCTATCTGATTTCATTTTACTACTTTTGAGAGTTTTTATAATTCCATTATGGATGTATCTATTATTATTGTTAATTATAATGTAAAACATTTTCTCGAACAATGTTTGCATTCTGTTGAGAAAGCACTTAAAAAAGTTACAGGGGAAGTATTTATTGTTGATAATAATTCTGTTGATGGTTCTTGCCAGATGGTACATGAGAAATTCCCTCAATTTAAAGTTATTTCAAACAATGTCAATCTTGGTTTTTCCAAAGCAAATAATCAGGCAATAAGGTTAGCCCAGGGGAGATATATTCTTCTTTTGAATCCCGATACTTTTATTCAGGAAGATACTCTGG
>JAHEEB010000010.1:0-3167 GCA_024640925.1 Bacteroidota bacterium
TTTTGGATTTCATTTGTTGGTTACCAGGTTTCATTTTTTGTAGTCCTATAAAAGGAAAACAAAAATGGTAAACTTGAAAAACTTGAAATTATGAATGGTATATCTGTACGACTTGTTCTTCTTTTCTTCTCAGTAATTTATTCCTTAAATGTGGTTGCAGCTAATCCTGGAAAAGTTGAGGGAAATATTATGGATGGTGTAACTTCCCAATTTTTACCTTATGTAAATATTGAATTACTGAAAAGTCCCGATTCTACATTGATAAAGGTTGCCATATCTAATAATGAAGGTTCCTACATGATTGAGGATATTGCTTATGGAAAATATTTGTTGCGTATTTCATGCATTGGCTACAAAAATGAGATAGTGCCGGAGTTTGAACTATCGACAGAAAATCCGGTAATCAAATTAGGAACTACAAACCTTTTACCGGAATCAAAGTCGTTAAATGAAGTTGTAGTTACAGGACAAAAGCTCACTGGAATTATGGAAGATGACAAAACCATTTATATTATTAAACCGAAATCAACTGAGATTGCACAATCTGGCATCGAACTGCTGAGGCAACTGCCCGATGTAACCGTAGATTATATATCGGAAAATGTAAAATTGGCTGGAAGCAGTAACATTCTTTTCCAGGTAAACGGACGCAAAGTCGATCACAATTACCTTACACAACTCAATCCTGAACTGGTTGAAAAAATTGAAGTTGTAAATAATCCGGGTGCTAAATACGAAAGCGATGTCGATGCAGTTATTAATCTCATTCTGAAAAAAAATATGCAGTATGGATTAAGCGGTAGGCTGAGAATACAGGTTCCCACTTCTGCAGACATTATGAGCAAGAATAATGGAAGTACTGATTTGTTCTTTAAAAATGTGCGGTTTTATGTAACAGGGAAATACAATATTCAGCAATATAATTCCGAAACTTCCAATTATCGGGTTACTTTTTCGCCGGATTCAACCGTTTTATCTCAAAAATCAAAAGGAACAAACAATGATAAAAAAGCAGGTGCCAGTTATGGTTTCGATTGGTTTCTCAACGATAATAATACACTCAACTTTTACAGCACAATCCGGCCCCGGATTTCGGCGGAAAGCGAACTTGTAACAGATAATATCTATTCTTCAAATCAAATAAACTCGCATACGAGAAGCAAAAATACACGAACTGATAATAATTATTTTTACGATTATTCTCTTTTCTATCAGCATAAATTTGCTAAAAAATTTCATGAAATATCCTTAGAAAGTTATTTGAGTGATAACAGCAATGAGAAAACCAGCAATTATTACGAACAAGAATATATTTCTGAAACTATTCTGTCGAACCAACTATCAGAAAGGTTTAACCAGGTTACGGAAAACGGGATTAAGCAACTAATTTTAAAAGCCGATTACAGGTATCCATTTTCGGAAAAACTAAAACTTTCCATAGGATATAATGGAAATTACCAGCGATCAGAATATTTTTATACGAATATTCTGGTTGATTATGCCGACCGGATCAATTATGCCGAAAACAGGCATGCGGCTTATTCCAGTTTATCGTTCTCTGCCAGTAAATTTAATTTTCAAACGGGTTTACGATATGAATATTCAGATATAAATATAATTTTTGGAAACGATGTATCGAAGCAATATTCCACTTTACTTCCATCGGTTTCGATGCAGTACCAGGCGGGAAAGAAAAACTCATTCAGGTTAAATTACCGTAAGTCTCTCACGCGGCCAGGTATAAATCAATTGAGTCCGATCAGTTACACGGAAGATTCGTATCAGCAAACTATCGGTAATCGCAATCTTAACCCGGCATTCATCAATCGTTTTGAACTTTCGCACCGGATTCAAATCGGGGAACAATCGTTTTTAAACGATAGGCCGTATTTTAGTTTTATCAAGAACGATATTCGGTTGGTAACCCTTGCAGACTCAGATTCAATACTAACAAAAGAATACATTAATGTTGGCAACGATTTTGAGTATGGCATAACATTTTCGGGGACTTTAGCTTTTGTAAAAAACCTTACAATAAACCCTTCGTGGACTTATTACAGGCGGTCGCTTAAGGCTCTGCCGGAATATGGCATAAATGAAGATATGAAACGCACATCGTGGAGATTAAATGTTTCCGCTCAGTACCTTCTTCCTAAGCAATGGGTATTATTTATTGAGTATAACTATAACGCCCCCATTATTAATTATCAAAGTGCAACCCACCCGTATTACGATTTTATAGCAGGTTTCAATAAGGCAATTAATAAAAAGATGAACATCACAGTTCTTACTATAAATCCCTGGAGCAACCGCTATGTTTACGATAACAGAACCATTACCACAACTAATATGGTTCAGAATTCCAAAGATGCAATTCGTTATAATTATTTGTTTTTTATACGTTTAGGGTATAAATTTAATTCAGGCAAAACAGGTAAAAAAGTAGAACGCGAGGTAGAAACAGAGGAAGAAAAGGGCGTAAACAAGGGAATTATAAATTAAATGAATAAAATAATCATGTAATTTGGTTACCACTTACTGGCTTTTATAGTCAAATTAAAAAAGAGATAGTATAACATTAAACTGTATAAATATGAAAGTAGATGATTTAGTCTCAATGTTCTTGTTATTAGGAGTTATTCCTGTG
Source organism: Bacteroidota bacterium (assembly GCA_024640925.1). Taxonomy (GTDB): domain Bacteria; phylum Bacteroidota; class Bacteroidia; order Bacteroidales; family UBA10428; genus UBA10428. Next base: position 2,648 of record JAHEEB010000010.1, read on the forward strand.
TCGATTCTTGTAATCTTGTTTTTTATTCAAAAAGCAAAATACCAGGAAAGAATGAAATTAATTGAAAAAGGAATTGATATTTCGAATGTGAATGGAAAACCAGGTATTTTTCAGAGTCCATTAATGTGGGGAATGTTAGCCACGGGTGTTGGTTTTGGTTTGCTGATTGGAAGCATATTGTTTGAAACGAAGGTATTTCATGATGATGCAATACTTGGAACTTTTTCACTCTTATTTGGTGGCATTGGGTTGATTGGTTATCACCTAATCAAAAGGAGAGATGCTAAAAATGATGTTAAATAATGGACAGTCTTTATCTTCAGAAAGTTCTTGAAGGAGACGTATCTAAATTCTCATTTTTTATTGATAAATATAAAGATATGGCCTTCTCCATAGCTTTTCGCGTACTAAATAATAAGGAAGATGCTGAAGAGATTGTTCAGGACTCGTTTCTTAAGGCATTTAAAGCATTAAGAAAATTCCGTCAAGATTCAAAATTCTCAACATGGTTTTATAGAAT
>JAHEEB010000010.1:3177-11690 GCA_024640925.1 Bacteroidota bacterium
TTTCAAAGCTGAAGAGAGGTATGTTGGAGTCATCTGATATTGACATGGATAAGGTTTCTGATGGTGTGTTTGAAAATGTAGAGACCGTATATAAAGGGTTAACCCAATCGGACCAGCATAAATATATTAACCTTGCATTAAATGAACTGAATGTTGAAGACAGATTGATTTTAACACTATACTATTTAAATGAGAACACGTTGGAGGAAATCACGGAAATCACGGATATTGTTCAGGAAAACCTAAAAATGAAAATACACAGAGCACGAAAAAAAATGTATTTTGTACTGGAAAAAAGATTAAAATCGGAAATTAAAAACCTGCTATAATGGAAGAGGAAAATATTGATAAATTAACGAAGGAAATTCTTGCTGACAGTAAGCTTGAACTGACAAATCCGGATTTCAACAATCTGTTAATGAGTAAAATCAGATATCAGAACAATAAGCAAACTACACGTCAAAATATATTCTCGTATGGTATATTATTTATTTCCATTGATGTACTTATTTATGCTCTGCTTAAAATTTTAAATATCAGAATAACAGAAATTTTTTCTACTGTCAGCTCATTGTCGCAGAGCCTGCTTTCCAGTATTGGCAATGGCCATTTTATTTTTATCTATTTCTTAATTATGGCTGTTGTAATCATTGGTGTAAATATCCTGTCAGAGTCGCGTTATAGATATAGAGGGATATAAGAAAGATTCTGCTAAATCAAACCGATTAACTTTCGTTGAATGCTATGCCCTTAGAGGTTTAAGTAGTTTATGTCTTGCTTAAAATCATTCGTTTTTTTGCAATTGATTGCCTACTCGGTTTGTAAATTCAATTTATTGATTTACCTTTTAACCCATAAACCCCTGAATTAATAACAACAAAAGTCAATACCATGAAAGAATTAAACCATTTCTTCGTGAAAGCAACAGTTATTTGCCTGCTGCTAATTCTCTGTCCTATTCAAAATGTTACAATTGCTCAGAAAGTTACCGGATTTAAGGGATATGGGAGTGCTACCTGTCCGGCTCTTAAAGATGATATCTTTATAAAAAATTGGTTAATTCTTGGCCCAATTGGAATTGGTAGTTCACAGGATTCGGTTATGAAAAAGGCATTCAATGAGGATTTCTTTATTTCTGTAGCAGTCGATAAAAGGAAAAGTATTGAGCCATTTACCTTTGCCGGTAAGCAATACACATGGAGAAACTATACATGCGGGAATGATATTATTAAATTAAATGAATTTCTTGGTGATACGAATAATGTTTTATGCTATGCTCTCTCTGAGATTAATGCAACAGAAGATAAAAAAGTTTTGATAGGTTTAGGAAGTGATGATGGCGTGAAAGTCTGGATAAATGGAAAGGAAGTTCACAAAAACAACACGGGTAGAGCAGTAGTGGCCGATGATGATATTTTTGAGGTATCGTTAAACAAGGGAAGCAACCAGGTTCTAATAAAAATTCAGAATGGAAAATACGATTATGGATTTTCATTCAGACCATTGGGGAAGGATGTTATATCCGATCAGATGATTGAAAACGCCGGTTCGGGTGATTTTGATAATGTTAAAATGCTCATGAACTATTCCCCTGATTTAAAAAAAGTCAACAACAGAGGACTTACTGCCTGGCAAGTTGCAACTATCAGTGGGAGAAATGAAATAGCCAGGTATCTCGAAGAAAAGGGTGCTGAAAAAACAAGCTTTCCATTGCTGAGTGATTTGGCAGATAAAACTATGGCTGCATACAATGGAAAAGATAGTGTCCCTGGCATTGCTGTATTAGTTGCCAAAGATGGCAGGATTATCTATCAAAAAGGATTTGGAAATGCCAATATCGAAAGAAAACTTAAGGTAAACACCGACACCAAATTCAGAATTGGTTCTATTACCAAGCAATTTACTGCTGCGGCTATCCTTCGTCTTCAGGAACAGGGAAAAATTAATATTGCAGATAAATTATCAACCTATATTCCTGATTTTCCCCGCGGAAACGAAGTCACCATTCAACACCTTCTTACACATACCTCCGGAATGCATAGTTATACTGACAGAAGCGATTTTGGAGATAAAATAACATTGCCTGTTGACGATTCAGTCCTGTTAAAGCTTATAGAGTCTGAACCATTCGATTTTAACCCTGGAGACAAATTTAGTTATTGTAACTCCGGTTATTATATTCTGGGTTATATTGTTTCGAAAATAAGTGGTAAACCATATGGCGAATACCTTTCAGATGAATTTTTTAAACCGCTTGGAATGAAAAACAGTGGTGTTTATAATAATGCGAAAAGACCCGAAAATGAAGCTGTCGGATATAGATATGAAAACGGGAAAGCATTTAAAGCAAATGATTGGGATATGACATGGGCCGGTGGTGCAGGTGCCATTTATTCTACCGTCGAAGACTTATTTATCTGGAATGAAGCGATATTTAATGGAAAAGTATTGAATCAAAACAGCATGAAAATGGCTTTTACTCCGGCAAAGTCAAATAGCGGACAAGAATTATCCTATGGATTCGGATGGTTTATAAACGATTACAGGGGATTAAAATTTATTTCACATAGTGGTGGGTTGGATGGATTTCTTAGTTATCTGGTACGTCAGCCCGACGAAAAATTAACAGTAGCTGTTTTAACCAATTCTACTCCTGCTTACGAGAGTTTTGATCCGGGAAATGTAGGTCAGGCATTAGTTGAATACACGTTGTGGAAAAAAATGGCCTCACAATCTACTTATTTTGCGGATACTTCTCTTTCTGCCGAGCAGCTGAAAGCCTTCGAGGGCAAGTATGATTATGGGCAAGGAATGGTTCTCACAGTTACCCTGAATAATAAAAATCTTATGGCGCAATTGATCGGACAGCCGGCATTTGAAATTTTTTATATGGGCAATAATGAATTTTACTGGAAGGTAGTAGAAGCACGGATTAAATTTATATTGAACGAACAGGGTATTGTTACAGGTGCAATACATTACCAGGGCGGACAACAATTAAATGTTTCAAAATTACCCTGAGGCCGGAAAATAAAATTTCTATGAGAAAGACACTCTTGTACTTTTATTAATCGGAGGGATTCTATTCTTTGGCTCTCTGTTTTTATTCCTGATTGCTATTGAATTATACAGAGATTATTCAGGAGAATTGATAACAGAAGCTAAAATTATTTTTGATGGATGTTTAATCATTGGGGTAATCGCAAGTATTATGAGTGTTTTAATGATTTCCGTTGGATGGATAACTCTAAAAAGAATTAGAAGAAAAACAATAAAGCCGGTTTAAAGGCTGACATATTCTCCTTTTCAACCTTTTCTAATAAAAAAAATCAGAAAGTATTTGGTTTTTTATAAGGATTGCATTAATATTGCAGTGTATTAGTATAGTAGTACACTAAATAACTAACCAGATATGATAAAGATTGAAAACCTTTCATTTAGCTATAATAAGAATTACCCACTCTTTGACCAGCTCAATCTTACATTGCCATCAGGGAACATATATGGCTTACTGGGCAAGAATGGTGCGGGTAAAACAACCCTTCTGAAAATAATTTCCGGGTTGTTGTTTCCCAAACATGGAAAACTTGATGTAGTTGGTTTTCAGCCTAAGGATCGTTACCCGCAGTTTCTTAGCGAAATTTATATGATTCCGGAAGAGTTTAGTCTTCCATCGATGAAAATGGAAAACTTTGTTCGCATTAACAGTCCATTTTACCCACGTTTTAATTATAGTTTATTTAAGGAGTATGTGAATGAGTTTAAACTTCCAAAAGAACAAAAGCTTTCTAACATGTCTTACGGACAAAAGAAGAACTTTCTTTTGTCTTTCGGACTGGCAACAGATTGCAAACTTTTGATTTTGGACGAACCCACCAACGGATTGGATATCCCATCAAAAAGTCAATTCAGAAAGATTTTAGCCAATGCCATTCATGAAGAAAGGAGCTTTATCATTTCCACACATCAGGTGAGAGATATGGAAAATCTGATTGATCCGATAATTATTCTTGATGAAGGTCAGATTATTTTCTTCCACGATTATGAGCAGATTTCCAGAAAGCTTGCCATTACAAAACAAACGGAATTACCGGATAACAATGTAGTGTATTACGAATCTTCTTTGGGTGGATATACCGTGGTGAAAGAAAATACTACAATGGAGGAAACCAGGATGAACCTCGAAATACTTTTTAATGCTGTTGTCAGCAACAAAGAAAAAATGAATGAACTATTTAAAAGTTAGAACCATGAAACTGACAAACTATTTTGATATATCAAGAATTTCGTTGTTGTTGAAAATGGAATTTTGCAGAAGCAGAAAGGCAATGCTTATGACTTTTGTAATAACATTTGGTTTCCTTTTTATAGGGTTGATACTTGAATCTGTTTTTGGATTTGAAAAAGTTATTAAATCGCATCAGGGGAGCTACGCTGCCGCTTTAATAATTGGAGGTTTCATTTTAAGCAGTCTCACCTTTAACGATTTGAGCAATCCTTTAAAGAGATACAATTATCTCATGTTGCCCGCCTCAACATTAGAAAAATTCCTCAGTATGTGGCTGTTGGCTTGTGTAAGCTGGGTTGTTATGTTCACACTGGCTTTTATCGTCTATGCATTAGCTGCCAATACAATAGCTCATCTATTATTTAGTAACATTACCTATCAGGCGTTTGATCCCTTAGGAAAAATTCCAATGAATGCCATCCGATATTACATTGTATTGCAGGGGATTTTCATGGTAGGTGCCGTTCACTTTAAAGGGTATGTGTTTCCTAAAACCATTTTTGCTTTGTTGTTGTTTAGCATAGTCTGCGGAATAATCTTCTATATCACCATGTCAGACTTGTTACAATTAAACGGTGAATATATTAACGAATATAGCGCCATAAAAGGGACACCTTTGCATAAAGCATGGATTTTTACACAATGGCTGTTCTGGTGGATGCTTGCACCGTTGTGCTGGGGGATTACCTATTTTGGACTTAAAGAGCAGGAGGTTTAAAATGGAGTTTGGAGATAACAATGCAATTTATCTGCAAATAGCAGATCACTTTTGCGAGAATATTTTGCTTCAAAAGTGGAATCCGGGAGAGCGCATACCTTCTGTAAGAGAAATGGCAGTGAATATAGAAGTGAACCCAAATACCGTTTTGCGCACTTTTAACTACCTACAGGAAAAGGGCATAATATATAACAAAAGAGGTATTGGCTATTTTGTATCGGACGATGGATTGCAAAAGACAAGGGATCTTCGAAAGGAAGCTTTTGTGAGTCAGGAATTACCAAAGTTTTTCAAGGCAATGAATCTGCTTAACCTTACAATGGAAGATGTGAATGCATACTACCTTCAATTTGTAAATATTTCAAAAACTATTTAAAACATGAAGACAAGTAAAAAAATAATCATAACAGTAGCTGGCATTATCCTAATTCTATTGATTATTACCATAATGCTTCTGCGGAATGGTGTTCAATCCCTTCAATTAAAAGAGGAATTGAAACTCAATTATAAAGCTGTGTCTTTCGGTAATTTTGACAAGCTCGATTTTTCGTCTCATTACATTGTCAGAATTAATCAGGGCAAAGAATGCAAGGTAGAAATGGCAGTTGAAGGAGATTCAATAATGAAACCAAGGCTGGAAAACGTACATGGTACCCTTTACTTTAAGGTTGATTCAACCTTGGAAAAAGCAGATACAGGAAGTATTCATGTGAAAATAACCATGCCGTCGATACGATTAATTAAAGCAGTACAAGGAACAAAAATCCAACTCGATTACTTTCAATCCGACTCAATCCGGGTTGTGCTTGAGGATGGATGCAGTTTTACAGGGAATAACAATACAATCAAGCATGTATCTTTTAAAACCTCTGGCGATAACCAGGTACAAATAATAAAAACTTTTTAACCTAATTCAATCCGAATGAACTCAGGTACCGATACATCACAACGTAAAGTTGTAATAGTTGCAGGAATTTCCTTCCTGTTTACCTTAATAATTCCTACTCTTTCTGCGGTTTTTATATTCTTCAAACTTCAAGTGCCGGAAAATGCAGCAGCAACAGCCAATAACATTATGGCAAATGAGTTTCTGTTTCGTATAGGTATTATCAGCGATCTAATAATGTCTTTAAATGTCATAATCCTGTCTCTGGCTATATATTTAATACTCAAAACAACAAACAGGAATCTTGCCTTGTTTGCGCTCTGTGTAAGGTTGGGAGACGCCATTCTATGGGGCGTGGCAGCTGTTGGAAGTTTAATTGCCCTGCTTATTTTAAATGAAAAAGTATATTCCACGGTTTTCGGAACAGAACAGATGCAGACATTGGCCTCGCTATTTCTGGGCATACGTGATACTATGTCTTCAATAACCTTTGCCTTTCTGGGACTGGGAATGACAATCTTTTGTTATTTATTTTATAGGTCGAAGTACATTCCCTCAATCTTGGCTGTCTTTGGAATATTTTCATACATACTGCTTTTAATCTATTCTTTTGAAAGCATTTTATTCCCCGGCTATGCAACGGTAATTCAAGTATTTTTTTGGACACCGAGCATTATTTTTGAACCGGTGGTTGGCTTATGGCTTTTATTTAAAGGTTTAAAACCCGAAACGAAATCCTGAAATGGATTCATTTTAATAGTTGTTAAAAACAAGAAAAATGAACACAAACACAAGAATTCTCGATAATATATATACAAAGCTGGCCTTTTTGTGGGTGTCAATTTTAATAGCGTATCTTTTTGGAGATAAGATAAGAATATTTAGGAGCCATGTTATAGTGGGAGAAATAGGAGGCCGGAAAATATGGAATGAAATCTCAATATTAATGGCAATTCCGGTTGCGATGATTTTTCTGTACCTGGCAAAAACATGTATTAAGTCGCATGGAAATAGTTATCGGAACAAAGACAAATTAAAACAGGCATGAAAGCAATTGTTTGTACAAAATACGGTCCACCAGACGTTCTTCAGCTCAAGGAATTGCAAAAACCTATTCCGGGGAATAATGAGGTATTGATAAAAATATATGCAGTAGTGGTAGGAATAGAAGATCCGATGCAACGAAAGGGGAAACCATATTTTGGACGGGTTTTCGTTGGTCTTACCAAACCTCGTAAACCTGTATTAGGAACTGAATTTGCTGGTGAAATTGAAGCAGTTGGCAAAGATGTAAAGCTCTTTATGAAAGGTGATAAGGTTTTCGGAGCCACTGGTGCCAGGTTTGGCTGTTATGCCGAGTATATGTGTATGCCCGAAAATGAGTTTTTATCAATAAAACCATCAAATTTAACCTGTGATGAAGTTGCTCCTGTCTGTGGGGCATTGGCTGCATGGGATTTTCTTAAAGCAAAGGCAAACATTCAGACAGGACAAAAAGTTCTCATCAATGGTGCTTCCGGAAGCATAGGTTCAATGGCGGTACAAATCGCCAAAGTGTTTGGGGCAGAAGTTACCGGGGTATGCAGTTCGGATAATATTAACTTTGTCAAATGGTTAGGTGCTGATACAATCATTGATTCCACAAATGAGGATTTTACCAAAAACGGACAAACGTATGATGTAATTCTGGATGTAGGAGGGAAGCTCTCATTCACGCTGTGTAAAAGCTCACTTAAAAAAGGAGGATTTTACCTTGTTACCTACCCTAAGCTTTCCGTTCTTCTTCAAATGCTTTGGACAACTATGGTTGGCACTAAGAAAGTAAAGTTCTCAGCTACAGGGCTTCTGCCAATTTCAGAGCGCCAAAGCTTTCTCAGAGAGCTTATTAAACTTTTTGAGGCCGGAAAATTAAAAACGGTCATAGATAAAAGGTTTCCATTGGAACAAATTGTCGAAGCTCATCAATATGTCGAAAGTGCACAAATTAAGGGAAATGTCATCATTTCAGTAGCGGTATAAAAAAGTAAAAAATTAATGGTATGAATTTCAATATAAAAGCCAGCGAAACAAAAGACAGGAAAGGATTACTTTCTTTACTGTGGATATTTGCCATGTTAAATTATTTGTATGCTGATGTTATGACTTTAATGGATCCAACCATGCTTAACAAAATCATAACAGGTTCGAGTGTTGTTAAAATGACTCCGGGTGCATTATTAGCAGCAGCCGTTTTAATGGAGACAGCAATTGTCATGGTTATTTTATCGCGATTACTGACATACGGAGCAAACAAATGGGCTAACATTATTGCAGGCATTATTCATACGGCAGCTGTTTTCTTATCCATGTTTGCTGGCCCCCCAGCTCCTTATTACCTGTTTTTCGGAATCATTGAAATTGCATGTACTTCTTTTATTGTCTGGTATGCATGGACATGGCCAGAACCTGTGGTATTATCTGAAAATTTATTAAAGGGAGACAAAAAATGAATAAACAGATAAAATTTGGAGAGACAGTTGCTGGGTATGAAATTCCTGTTTTGAACGAGCGGGAAATAAGGGCATCAGCCAGAATACTATTTGTAGTTATGTTCATATCTCTGATGCTTATTTTATTGAAAC
>JAHEEB010000010.1:11700-15772 GCA_024640925.1 Bacteroidota bacterium
ATATGTCATTACCGTATTCCTTACAGACTTTTTAATACGTGTTTTTATAAATCCCAGGTTTTCTCCGTCATTAATAATAGGTCGATTGATTGTTAGCCGGCAAAATCCAGAATATGTTGGTGCTGCTCAAAAAAAGTTTGCATGGATAATCGGGTTGATTTTGGCGACAATTATGTTCTTTCTAATGGTAGTGGTTAATTCATTTAGCTTTATTACTGGTCTTATCTGTATGATCTGTTTGCTGTTTTTATTTTTCGAATCGGCATTTGGTATCTGTTTGGGATGTTTGTTTTATGGCTTGTTTTACAAAGGAAAAGCACAACATTGTCCGGGCGAAGTTTGTGATGTAAAAGCAAAACAGAATATTCAGAAAACATCGTTGATGCAAATAGCTATTGTTATTGGATTCATTGGATTTATAGCATGTATTGCATTTTTGCTTAATGATAATTTCAGTGAGAAGCCAACTAATTTATGGGCCATTTTAAAATCAGCTTTCTAAATAAAAATGAATTATGGAAACAATTACAAATACAAAATACACCCATTCCAACGATGTTATGCAACAAGAAATGACTCCCGCAAAAAAAACAGTTGAAGCATTTGAAGAACTGGAGAGGGGAGTATATGCCGCACTTGAAACATATTCCAATGTACACCGGGGTAGTGGGCATAATTCGATGGTAACAACCCATTTATACGAACAGGCCAGAGAGATTGTACTGGAATATCTGGGTCTGAGCAAGCGTAAATACACAGTGATCTTTTGCACCCCCAGGAGGGCAGAGGCTTTAAAGTCACAGCTTAACTCTAAAAATTTCCGGGTTGTCTCAGCACAGGATATAGGACTATCAATAGGTGTAAAGGCATTGGCCATTAAGAGGAAAGCATCGCATAAAGCCATACTTTTCGAATACGGAGGTGGAACAGCCAAACTTATGTCGAAAGAATGGGTTATATGGGCTGGTGCACCTGACAAGTTCGAGGCTGGCACCCCCGCTATCATTAATGTTATTGCATTTGCCAAAGCACTTCGCATGACGAAACAATATGGAAAAGATATTTTTAAGAAATCAGTCATCGAAAAGCGAACAACTAACCAAATACTTTACAATGATGAGCTGGAGAAATATTCCGGAAGGGAACTTTTGCAACAACTCCGGCAGACTCTGATAGGTCGTGGTGTTTGTGTCCCAACATTAGAAGGTAACAAACCATTTATTAACCTTGACAACAGTGCCAGCACTCCTACCTTCATGCCAGTCTGGAATGCTTTTCTTCATACATTGCAACAATCCGAATTGATTCAGAAAGAAATAATTGATGAAGTTAGAACCATTTGCTCACGCGCACTGGGTGCATCCCTGAATGATTACTATGTAATATTTACTTCCAATACAACCGAAGCAATAAACCTGGCAGCCAAAAGCCTAAAACTTGAGCTGGAAGAGGATACTGAGCCGGTCGTTCTGAATACACTCCTCGAGCATTCGTCTAATGATTTGCCATGGCGTATGGTTCCCGGTCATTCTTTGATTCGTTTACAAGTTGATGCCGAAGGCTTTATGGACATGAACGAGTTAGAAATGCTATTGTGTTCATACAACCAGAAGGGTCAATATGGAAAGAAGCGAATTAAGCTTGTAGCTGTTAGTGGTGCCTCGAATGTTCTCGGTATATGCAACAATTTACAGGAAATAAGCCCGATTGTTCATAAATATGGCGCTCGTCTGCTCATCGATGCTGCGCAGTTGGTCGCCCATCGCAAAATCGATATGAAAGAATTCGGGATTGACTATCTCGCCTTCTCGGCACATAAGGTTTATGCCCCATTTGGCAGTGGAGCACTGGTGGTCAGAAAGGGATTACTAAAATATACCCAGGAAGAAATGAAGCTGATTCAAGATTCCGGCGAGGAAAATGCTGGAGGTATAGCTGCACTGGGTAAGGCACTTTTGTTTTTACAACGGATTGGCATGGACTTAATCAGCGAAGAAGAAAAGGCTTTAACAAGAAGGGCTTTACGCGGCCTGTCTCAAATACAAGGTTTAAAGTTATACGGTATAAACAATCCTGAATCATCTTCGTTTGCAAACAAAATAGGTGTTATTGTATTTAGTCTGAAAAGCATGATGCCCAACCTGGTGGCCAAAGAACTGGCTTTACGGAGCGGTATTGGTATCCGATATGGTTGCCATTGTTCTCATATTATTGTAAAGAGTATTCTCAATATCAGTCCTTTTCTTGAACGGTTCCAGTGGCTTATTCAGACTCTGATTCCTAAGGTAAGGCTTCCTGGTATCGCCAGAGTAAGTTTGGGTATTGAAAATACAGAAGAGGATGTAGATAGATTAATTCATACGCTTGACAAAATCGCATTAAAAGAATCGGTAATTTCAAGTAAAGCGAATATGGTCTTATCAACTTCGGAAGCAACAAAACAGATAAACGATTTCGTAAAGGCTTCGGCTTTGAGAGTGTATTCTCAGCCATAACGCTGGTTAATCCTAAATTTATAACAAAAATGAACAAAATGTTTTTTTTTCAGTTACTCCATTGCTAAATTAAACGATATGGATAATTTGGATAAAAACAGAGTTTACCTGCCCTTGGAAAACCTTGAAAGTGAGCATTGTGCCTTAATTATTGATAATGGATTAAGCAAGATAGAAGGAATTACTTTTCACCAGGTGGAACTGAATAATAACCGGGCAATCATAAATGGGAACGATATTCAACGAGTAATTCCACAAGCGGTTTTTATAATACGCGATTTGGGTTACAATGTCACCACAGTTAAAAAAAACCATCCGGTATTAAACATGTCTTGTGCTGCCTGTGCCAATAGTTCACAGCAAATATTAAAAAATCAGCCTGGGGTGGTATCCGGTTCTGTCAATTATGCCAATGCAATGGCTGCAATCGAGTATATTCCAACACTCACCGATGCTCATAAATTAAAAATCGCCCTGCAATCTGTCGGCTACGATTTAATGATTGATGAAAGTGAGGAAGCAAAAGACTCATTGGAACAAATTCATCTTCAGAAATTTAAATCTCAAAAAAGGCGAACCATTGGAGCTGTGGCAATATCAATTCCCCTGGTACTAATCGCTATGGTTCCATCATTCATGAACATGCCGTATGCGAATTATATTATGTGGGCATTATCAACACCCGTGGTTTTTTGGTTTGGAAAACAGTTTTTCATTGGAGCATACAAACAAACCAAACATCGTTCGGCCAATATGGATACGTTGGTAGCTCTGAGCACCGGAGTTGCATATTTCTTCAGCGTTTTCAATACGTTATTTCCAACCTACTGGCATGAGAAAGGGTTACATGCCCATGTTTATTTCGAAACTTCAGCAGTGGTTATTGCTTTCATTTTGATTGGCAAATTGTTAGAGGAAAAAGCAAAAGGGAATACATCGTCTGCGCTTAAAAAATTAATAGGCTTACAGCCAAAAACGGTCACTGTGGTCTACGAAAATGGTGAACAAAAAGAAATACCTATTGCCGGTATAAAAGTTGGAGATACTTTATTGGTTAAGCCCGGAGAGAAAATTGCAGTCGATGGGAGAGTCATCTTTGGAAATTCCTTTGTGGATGAGAGTATGATTAGTGGCGAGCCAATACCAGTTGAAAAAAACATGAACAACAAGGTATTTGCCGGAACCATTAATCAAAAAGGAAGCTTTCAGTTCATAGCAGAAAAAGTTGGAGGTGATACGTTGTTATCGCAGATTATAAAAATGGTTCAGGATGCTCAGGGCAGCAAAGCCCCCGTTCAGAAAACAGTTGATAAGATTGCAGGCATTTTTGTTCCTGTGGTTATTGGAATAGCGTTGTTAAGTCTGGTTGTGTGGATACTTTTCGGAGGTGAAAATGGATTTACCCGGGGATTACTGGCAATGGTCACTGTTTTGGTTATTGCCTGTCCTTGTGCGTTAGGATTAGCAACGCCAACCGCCATAATGGTGGGTATTGGTAAAGGCGCCGAAAAGGGAATTTTAATAAGAGATGCTGAAAGTTTAGAAATTGCAAAAAAAATCAATGCAATTGTCTTGGA
>JAHEEB010000010.1:15782-17366 GCA_024640925.1 Bacteroidota bacterium
AGAAGAAACCAATGAAAATCGCTGTATCCTTTTTAGTATAGAAAAATCATCTGAACATCCTTTGGCCGAAGCCATTGTTAATCATTTGAAAGAGTCATCCTCATTCATCAATGAAATAATTATTGAGAATGCCAGCGGGAAAGGAATAAAAGGTATTTTCAAGGGGAAGAAGTATAGCATTGGCAATGAAACCCTGATAAAAGAAAATAACATCAGCATTAATCATTCTGTGCAAAGCTGGGTTGATGAAAAAGTAGCAGAAGCCAATACAGTCGTGCTTTTTTGTGATGAGAATATGGTGTTGGCAGCAATATCCATTACCGATAAAATCAAAGTCACATCAGCCGAAGCAATTAAAGAAATACAAAAGCTAGGTATTGAGGTTTACATGCTTACAGGAGATAATGAACAAACAGCAAAAGTGATATCACACCAGGCGAATATTAATCAGTATAAAGCCAATTTGTTGCCGGCTCATAAATCAGAATTCATCAAAGAATTGCAACAGCAGGGAAAAATTGTTGCAATGGCTGGTGATGGCATTAATGACAGTGGTGCCTTAGCACAGGCCGATTTGAGTATTGCAATGGGTAAAGGAAGTGATATAGCCATTAATGTTGCAAAAATGACCATTATTTCAAACGATTTGAATAAAATAATTCAGGCCATCAATCTTTCAAAGCAAACGGTTTCAACAATAAATCAGAATCTGTTTTGGGCATTTATTTATAACATCATAGGAATACCTATTGCCGCAGGAATACTGTATCCAATAAATGGTTTTTTGTTAAATCCGATGATAGCTGGTGCAGCCATGGCTTTAAGCAGTGTAAGTGTCGTTTCAAACAGTTTGCTTCTTAAAATGAAAAATGAATGGAGAAAAAAAGGGAACAAATAAAACTCTTTTATGAAAAAACGGGTTAAAATAGAGTCACTCCCATTAGAATTGACAACCTGTTATATATCATTTTCCTGTCGACCGTTGTCATGTACCAGTCCTGGCGTTTATAATTCAATTCGCAATACCTGTATCCCATAGCTACAAAAAAGCTCGAATTACTTGTAGAATTTAATATCAGTCCCAGTTCAGCATTAAACATATATCCACCCCAGGCCTTTTTTACCTCATAGTATCCATCAATAGTTTCCGGTTTGCCGAGTGGAAAGGAATATCCTCCTGAGAATCCGGCATAGAGGGTAGAACCCATTTTCATCGGAGCAATCCATTTCATATTAAGGCCAACCGGCACTACTGTTTCATTAAGAGCTTCGACACCTATAATCAAGCCAGGTGCAAAGTAGTCAGTAATCCTGTAATTATGTTCCATCAATACACTGATTGGAGCAGGTTTATCATTTAGTGACGATCCTATCAAGGCTCCCATAGATGTAAAATTGAAATACCCTTTTTGTTTTAACGTACTCTTAGAAACATAAGGAATCCTTTCGGTTTTTTGTATTTCTGAGCTTTTATAAGCATAGATATTTCCACATTCGGTCTCTATTCTGGTTCTATCGGAAGTACTTTCAACTATTGACCCTTTTATAATGCTTCCATCGTTCAGATAAATAACATCGATGGTT
>JAHEEB010000199.1:0-2680 GCA_024640925.1 Bacteroidota bacterium
ATCCGTTGTAAACTAGTAAATAGGGTATTTGCCGTTGTAAAAAGACAAACACCCTATGTAAAACTTTATCAACATAATTTTGCCTAAAATGCTTGCAGATATCTTAGAATTCACAAAGATCATACTAATCACCAATAACTAATCACCGATCACCGATCACTGATCACAAAAAAATAATTTATGCTTTTTATATTTTGATATAGCTAATAGTAAAGAATAAAGGGATTACCTTTACGCAAAATAATTCTAGCTGAATGCAAATCGTCGTTACAAGAAAAAATCAAATATTTCGTCCAGACACTTCAAGAGTAATTGCACGTTTGCTTTATGTGGATGATGAAAGAGCCTTAAATACTATTCGTTCTGTTTTAAATATGTCCGAAAACGAGGCATCTGTTTCTTTAATTCAGGTACTTAGGGATTTTTCTATGCGCCATAGAAACATCTCTAAAATTTTTGAAAAGCATTTTAATAAAATTGCATTCTTGTTTCCTCAATTGAACATAGCTCCTGAATCTATTGATTATTCCCGAAAAATACTTATTGGTTCTTATTTTACAATGGAATATTCGATTGAATCTGCGGCTTTTTTTAATCCATCAATTGTTGAACATCCTGATCAATCTGAGATTGGTCATGGAGAGAAAAGGGTGGTAATGAGTTTCAGAGCTACCGGAGAAGGTCATATTTCTTCAATTGTTTTCCGAACTGGTGTACTTGATAAAAACAACAACCTTACCATTGAACCTGTAGGAAAGATGCTGGAAGAAGCAGAACATATCAGGCGACATATATACGATAAAGAATCGTTTCGGAAAAAACTGGATGAAATGCAGGATTTTCATGGTATTATTCCTCCTGAATTGATACTAGACAAGCTGAACGATAAATTTACCTATGGAGAACTTCGGAAAAGTATTGAGGAAGCCAGGAATGCTCTTCACCTTGCCGCCGATAAGGAAATATTATTTAATCAGATTATATGGTTGGCTTCGTCGCATTATGAACTTCAATTTTCTCTTGATACAAACATCTCGGAGCGGGTTATTTTTCCTGTTTCAGCCAATGAGAAGAATGGAATTGAAGATGCGCGTTTTGTAAAATTTACTGATGAAAATAAGAAAACAACATATTATGCTACATATACAGCATACGATGGCTCTACCATATTGCCAAAGATGCTTGACACAAAGGATTTTTATCATTTTAATATTTTTCCCGTTCATGGAGAAATAGCCCGAAACAAAGGAATGGCATTGTTTCCAAGAAAAATAAATGGTAAATATGCTATGCTTTGCCGGTTAGATGGATTCAATAATTATCTTGCTTTTTCTGACAAAATTACTATTTGGCGAGAAGCTAAACTGTTGCAACAACCAAAATTTCCATGGGAACTTATTCAAATAGGGAATTGCGGTTCGCCTATAGAAACCAGTGAGGGTTGGTTGGTAATTACTCATGGTGTGGGACCAATGCGTGAGTATGTTTTAGGAGCATCTTTGTTTGATCTTGAAAATCCGGAGAAGGAAATCGGAAGGTTAAATACTCCTTTAATTATACCAAATTCGGTAGAAAGAGAAGGGTATGTGCCCAATGTTTTGTATTCATGTGGATCGATGGTACATAATGAAGATTTAATAGTACCCTATGCAATGTCCGATTATTCTTCTACATATGCCACTGTGAATCTAAGGGAACTATTGAACGAGTTAAAAAAATTCAATATATAACATCTATAACATCTATTTTCTAACCTTGAGAACTGGTTTTTCCAGAAGAATGGATAAGGTTCTTTTTATATTTTTTCCAATACTCACCTCCATATTTGCAGAATATTTCTTCTCCTGCTAAAATGTTTTTATTTGCAACAATACAAACATTCCCATTCTCATCCAGGGTTATGGTTGAATTGATTTTATTCTTTGTTTTTACAAAGCCTGAAGAATCATTCGCGTATTTTGCGAAACAAAGAACATTGCTGGAATCTAAAATTTTGCCATCAGGCATATTAATAAAATAGGCATCTTCGCCATTTTCAGCTCTCATTTTGGCTTCTTTAGCAGTTAAATATTCACCCTTAAACACCGATATTATTTCTTCATTATAAAGAGGAATTGCCGTATATAAACCATTTCCTGCTCCTGGTATCTGAGATTTTTTGATATATAAATAGTCTTGCTCTTTAGCATTAATTTTTTCCGTTGTAAAACTTGAAAATTCTTTATATCGTAACGTATTTTTCATAAGCATTTTGATGTTAACTGACCCAAAAACAAAGGTAGCCACATTTCATTTTTTTATCCTCTAAATGTGTGAATAATGTAACTCTTATTCTTAATTATGTAATGCTATCGTTAACTATTTGAATTACTTTTATTTAATTCTTATTTGACAGACTTGTACTCTTACAAGGTAGAACTGCAAAAGCAAAAATACATGTCTACCCGAATTGTGAGTTTATAGTTAACATTTGAAAGTGAGCAAAAAACTAAAAGTTATGAAAAACATATACTTCATTATTGCTGGACTTCTGCTGCTAACCTGGGCAATATCTGTCTGGGGTTTTCATTCAATCGGACCTGTACATATACTACTTGCTTTAGCTGGTTTTATAATTATCTACCGGTTGTATTTTAATAAACAATTATCCAGAAAATAACAGATAATATGCAAGTTATCC
>JAHEEB010000199.1:2690-7181 GCA_024640925.1 Bacteroidota bacterium
TCCGTTAAAGATACGAATCGATGACATTTAGTTAAGGCATAACACCAGTTAAAAGTGACCTTTCTCCTGATGTACATCGGAATAAGACGAAAAGTCAGACATTCTTAACTAAACGATATAAAATAAATGTTTTAACAATATGAATCTAAAATATAGTCCTGAATATTTACTGGAGCTTAAAAAAAGACTTAAAATAAAGTATCCCCAATTAACCGATGCCGATCTCTTCTCAACAGAGAGTAATGTGAACGATATGTTGAGAATGATTGAATATAAACTTAGAAAGACGAAACAAGAGATGCAGAAAATAATATCTGAACTATAATAACTTATACATAAATAATCAATACTAAAAAATTGAAAGGAAATTGAAATGAATTATTTGTATTTAATTATCCCCGTAGCACTTTTTTTTCTCATAGGAATCAGAATTGTACGACCGACACAGAGAGGTTTAATTGAGCGTCTCGGAAAGTATTATCATTTTGCTAATCCTGGATTTCACTGGATTATTCCAATTATCGACAAATTATATATGGTAAATGTAACCGAACAAATGGTTGATGCACAGCCACAGGAAATAATTACCAATGATAATCTGAATGCCAGCGTGGATGCTCAGGTATATTTCAGAGTAAAGTCAGACGAGGAAAGCGTAAAGGGTTCTATATATAATGTTAATAATTTCAAATATCAGATTGTTAACCTTGCTCGTACCACACTTAGAAATATTATCGGTACACTTACCTTAAAATCGGCGAATAGTGAACGGGGAAAAATAAATGCGGAACTGTATAAAACACTGCATATTGAAACACAAGGATGGGGTATAGAGATTGTTCGTACCGAACTCAAAGAGATTGACCCGCCTAAGGACGTTCAGGAGACCATGAATAAAGTAGTAAAAGCTGAAAACGAAAAAATTGCAGCTATTGATTCAGCAACCGCAGCAGAAACTGTTGCTGATGGCGTAAAACGCGCTAAGATTAAAGAAGCCGAAGGTTTTAAACAATCTAAAATACTGCATGCCGAAGGAGAAGCTGAGGCTATTAAACTGGTAAATGAGGCTGCAGATAAATATTTTGTAGGAAATGCACAACTTTTACGGAAACTTGAAGCTCTTGAGACATCACTCGAAAAGAATGCCAAGATTGTTATTCCAACAGGTACCGAATTAGTAAATATTATTGGAGAGATGGCAGGAATACTTCCTCTGGATAAAAAATAATTTTTTTTATAAGTCTTCCCTGAACAGCATGAATCTCTTACGGATGATTTATATTGCTGGTTTAAGGTTTTAACCAGAATAATTCATCTTTCGACAAACTTTTAAATTTATATTCATTTTGTTGAAAATAAAATTGTACAATTTTGATAAATAATCGTAACTTGCACCTAATTAATTAAATTCATATTATGAACAAAGGAACAGTAAAATTTTTTAATGAATCAAAAGGTTTTGGGTTTATTAAAGATGCAGATTCGTCAAAAGAATATTTCGTACATTCTTCTGGTTTAAAGGACAAAATTAAGGAGAATGATGAAGTTGTTTTCGATTTGCAAGAAGGTAAAAAAGGATTAAATGCAGTAAATGTTAAACTAGCATAGTTTATAAGTACTATAAACATTTAAAATTTTAAGTCCTGCTAATCAGCAGGACTTTTTTTATATCTATTCCGATTCGTGAAATTCTTCGAATGCCTGTAAAACTGTCAGGTGAGAAATTAAGTAAGCCAGTGAACTTTCAGCTCCCTGATTGCGGTTTACCCCATAACTTTCAAATCCGTCACAACACCCCTGGGTCTCAAAATCAAATAAACTCATTCTTAAGTCATTTTCACCCAGGAACCATAAGAATGAAGTATATAGTTTATTGAGGTATTCTTTATCCTTCGTGACATGAAATGCCTGGTGGTACATTAATACCATTGCCATGGCATCTATTGGTTGTTGAGCAAAGACAGAACGTTCGCCCTCTTTCTTGTACCATTTCTCATTTCCAATAATGGATAAGTAATTATCTTTTAGTGTGTGTTTTGTTAAAAAATTCATTGATTCAATAGCTGTCCTGGTTATTTTTTCATCATGGAGTATTTCTGATGAATGTAAAAGAGCTAAAGGAAGTATACCATTATCGTAAGCCAGCAATGATTCGAACCAATTCCAATCATTTGTTTGATTATCTTCAAAATGTTTCAATAAAGTATAGGCCATATTGCGCAGTCTCTCAGTCATTGAGTCGTCCGAAGGATTGCTTTTCAGATAATAACTTATACCAATCATAGTATTTGCTATGCTTCTGATGGATGTTAACTTCTCGAAATTCTGTGATGCATTGAAAAATATCAGTTTACCTGTCTGATAGTAAGCATCGTTTGGTGCATTGCCCATTAAATAACCCAATGCCCATATTGTTCTTCCAAAGGAATCTTCGGAACCCACTTCATCAAGATAGTTTCTGCTAAAACTCAGAAAATTCCTGAATGTACCATTCGGATTTTGCATGTAATGGATGTAACTTAAATATACAGGCGATAATTCTAAGGCACGCACATCTTTCATCTGTCTGTATGCCATTAAAACCATAAGCAAAGCCCTGGAATTATCATCGAGGCAATATCCTTCTTTTAAATTAGGTATACCAAATTTTGCATGCTGAATAATCCCTGTATCGTCGGTCAAACGATTTATATGAGTCAGGGAAAATGGAGGCAGGATAAGAAAGTCAAGAACGGTATCTTTTTTAATTATTACATTCTGTTCTTCTTTAAGTATATTTTCGGAAAGAGCAACATACTTTTCTCCGATTTTAGGCCAGGTAATTTTGCGACCATAGTCATATGCTTTTCTTTTAAGCTCAATTAGCTCTTCGGGGTTATCAAGCAATTCATTTAATGTGGAAGAAAGGCTTTGGGTATCGCTAAAATTAAAAAGCCGGCCTCTGCCTTCATCTAATAGTTCGGCTGCATGCCAATAAGGCGTTGAAATAACGGCAGAACCAACTCCGACAGCATATGAAAGAGTACCACTTGTAATCTGGGCTTCGTTCAAATAAGGTGTTATGTATATATCCGAAGCACATAAATATTTAAAGAGGTCCTGCTCGCCAATAAATTCGTTAAGGAATACCACATGCTTTTCCAGTTGAAGGTTTTTAACCAGGCGCATCAGGAAAATACGATATTCTTCTCCGGAATGGCGTAATACATTGGGATGGGTTTTACCCAAAACGATATAAATAATATCGGGATGGTTTTCAACAACATTAGGCAGAGCCTTAATAACTGTCTCAATTCCTTTGTTTCGCCCAATGAAACCAAAGGTGAGCAAAACCTTTTTTCTTTCGAGTTTGAACTCCTTTTTTGTTTTTTCCTGGTTAAAATGTATGTCTGGAACGCCATGTTCTATAAATATGATTTTATCTTTTGGAACATTGTAAATACTCTCCAGAAATTCAATGGCTTTATGGCTCATCACTACTACCTTATTTGCCATTTTGCATATCTCTATCAAAATAGCTTTTTCGTTATAGGATGGGTTTTTAAGTATGGTATGCAGGGTAACAATAAGAGGTACTTCTAACCGATGAAGCAAGGGAAGTATATAAACACCGCTCTGACCACCGAAAATGCCAAACTCATGCTCAAGAATACACAGATCGGCGCCACTCAGATTAATGTATTTTACAGCTTGCAGATAATCTTCCTGATGTTCCTGCCTGATGATCAGTTTTACTTCCGGAGGATATTCATACGTGAGATTGTTATCATTTAATGCAACAACAAAACCCTCATACCCATCTTCTATTCTTTCGTTGTTGACTAACATCGATTTGAACAGGTTATTCGTAAAAGTTCCAATGCCGCACTCTCTCGGCGGATATGTTCCAATAAATGATATTTTCAATGGTATAATTTTTTAGGTGATTAAATAAACGTATTCAGTATAGGTTTTAACTGAATAAATGCAATAGAATTCAATTCATAAAAAGTCAGACCTTTTATGCTTTAAGGAGATAATTACTAAAAACAAAATCCTGTTGAGACCAGTCTATAATTTACTGGTACTGTTTTTTTCGGCCCGTTTAGCGGCTTTTGCTGCTCTTTTCTCTTTCAGGCTTAAAACAGGTGCTTTTTTGGTGCTCTTTTCTTTTATTTCTTTTTCTTTTGACATAATTAAAGTTTTTAGGATTATATAAAGTTAGTAATCATCGATTAAAAAATTTTATTAATAAGTGATTAAAGTTTAAAAAGTGCCTGAAGTGCCTAAAGTGTAAAGTGCTTAAAGTTTCTTGAAAGGACAAAACTTTAAGTACTCCAAGTACTCCAAGTACTCCAAACTTCACATCAAACTCCTTCATAGCCGCTTTTGATAACAGTCGAAATCATTTTAAACCGCTCATTTGCCTTTACAATATTGGTAGTATGAGCCGGTATTATAATAGCTTGTCCTGTTTGAATAATATTCTGTTTTTCATCGATGAATACTTCG
>JAHEEB010000916.1 GCA_024640925.1 Bacteroidota bacterium
TTTCTTTCTCTTGCTCAATGTTATGTTCTTCGGCCAGCTTATAGCTCAACTTTTTACCACCGTCATAAAACCGTATAAAAGGATTCAACCCTGCCTCCAACCCACAAATGTAGTATCCATTCATAAATTCATAAACCACCAGACAAATCGAGCCGGCATTCAAACAAAAACTGGTAAAACCTTTAAATGGGTAACCTGCATAAACTTGTCCCATTCCCGGAATCACAGAAGACATTTTTAAAGCTTTGACAGGTGATTTTATGTTGTATGAAACCGGTAAATTATTGATTTCTTCCAGGCTAACTTCTGTGGTATCGGCATATAAAAGCAATTGCTCCTTACAGATTTGCCATTGCTTTTTCTCGGCTAAAAGGATTAACCATAATATTTTTGAGCCAGAACGATTAAATCTGGAATAATCAGGTATATCAATCAACGCATTATACGATTCATTATATCGGTTAGCAAGAAATAAATTAAGAGCCAGCTCAAACTGAATATAAAAGCTTGTATCTTCCTTAAGGTTTTTAGCCCTAAGCAGCTCATCACATGCTTCGGAATATTTTTGACCTGATTTAAGAAAAAGGGCCTTCTGAAGAATATTTTCACGCCGAACAAGCGTATCGGGTGATTTATATATCTCGTATTCATATTTCAATCGTTGAAGGTCGGGTTGAGCATTACCAACGATTAAACTGACAACTGTTCCGATAATAATTATGTATATCTTCATTCAGCTGGTTTTTAAAATCAATTGTTCTTTTTTTTGATAGTTGAACTGTACCCCAGATGTTTCCAACATAAAAAACGGTAAAAAGCGGTATGCTTATATACGTATTAACCATAATTGTGCCAATTAAAAGCGACTCAATAGCCGCGGCCAGTAATACTCCGTTAATTATAAATGCAGACCGTGCCTGTTTTTTATATCCCAGGTATCTCTTGCCAAGTCCGGGTATTATTGCAGATTGAATTCCGGCAGCAAAAGCAGATTTTTCTTCAAAATAATAATACGTGTTTGCCAATAATCTTAGTTCGTTTTCAAGAACAGAAAATGAACTTGTATCATTTAATTGCTCGCCCTTTAAAATAGATACTATCAGGTTATATTCAATTTCTTGTTTATGGCTTAACAAATTCTTGTTTTCTGAGATATATTTCCTGGCAGCAATTGTGTCGTTTACGATAATAGAGAGTGATATCGCCGTTTGCAGGAGAGCTGAATCGTTGATATAATGGAGCCTTTTGAAATAATTGTTTGAAGAATCGGGCTGATTAATATGAAGAAAAAGAAAGGCAATCTCCGTGTTAATTTTATCTGAAATAATTGTATCGCTTTTGTTGAAGGGGAAGGTTTTTAACCATGTGTAAGATTCCTGTTCCAGGTGATTTTCTTTTAGGTATTTATAGAAATTCCAGTTATAAAGGGAATCAGAGCTTTGCGTAAAAGCAAATCTACTTCCCAGACTTATACTGAGCAGGAAAATCGTTAACCTTAGCATGGTTTGCTGAAATTAAATATGCCGGACTCTCTTGCAGAACATAGCCATTACATCTGGTAAGCCTGTCGGCTGTGAGGAAAATGCCTTTTATATACCCTAATTCATGAATAGCTCTCAACGAAAAGCTGGAGCAGGAAGGTACAAACCCGCAATGACCCGATAGTTGTTCTGATAGTATTGTTTTATAAAACCATAGAGTATAATCAAAAGGATTATTGCGAAAACCTTTGCGCAAATGAGACCTGGATACTGTTTTCTTCTGACAATGTTTTAAAATCAGTTCACAATTGTAATTCTCTTTCTCAACCGATTGAGAAAAACATAATAAGCCGGAAAAAAGAAAAACTATAACCAGGTATATTTTCATATCAAAGTGTAAAACCAACTTTAAATCCACAAATAATGGCAGGTAAGCCCATTTTTTTATCCTTACTTTCATAGCCAGTTATATCATAACTATTCTCTTCGTATACCTCTGAAAAATCTTTATATTCAAACCTCCTGAATGAAACGCCAAAAAACCAATCCCAAAGCACCTCAGAATAGTCCGATTCTCTTTGACAACCAACAATAAAACCGACATCGGACATATTGTAATCATTCGAAAAAGTAACAACTTTGTCATTCAAATCGAATTCCTTTTCTGACTGATAGAACCTATACCGCAGCATTGGTGATATATACAACCCTTCAAAATCACCTTCGGTTGGATAAAAGCGAAGATCTGCCCCAATAATATA
The DNA here is from genome assembly GCA_024640925.1 of Bacteroidota bacterium. GTDB lineage: Bacteria > Bacteroidota > Bacteroidia > Bacteroidales > UBA10428 > UBA10428. Next base: position 2,243 of record JAHEEB010000916.1, read on the forward strand.
TCCTAACCTAACATTATCGGAATTATCGGAATAATCATAAATATCTGAGCTTTCCGATTCGAAAATACTCTCGAAAATTAAATCCCTGTAAGTAATTCCAGCTTCAAATTCCATTGTTAATGCCTGACTGAGCAATCGTTCATAATCAAAAGCAAAACACCCTCTGCCTAATAGAGATATATTCCACTTCAAACAGTTCTTGTCTATTTTTATAACTGTAGCCTGATTAACAGAATCTTTCACATTAAACGGTTCATAAACCACAATGCCTGTGTTTTGCGAAAAAAGAATTTCTGCTGTTAACAAGAAAAGTAAAATGCTTATTGGGGTTTTCATGTTTTTTTTACACTTTTAGAATTCAAATGTAACCAAATTGATCTCAAAATGAAAAAAATCATC
>JAHEEB010000917.1 GCA_024640925.1 Bacteroidota bacterium
AAATGATTTTATAAAAATTCTTTTGTATCAAAGTTTTTGACAAAAAATTTTACGAATTATTATATATAATACTGTATATCTTTACCTTACAAAAGATTTGAAACCTAAAAAAACATTTGACGTAACATAACCAAATGTTAACAATAATTATATAGTTTTGCAAACTCTAAAAAAGGTGTTTTTAATCAAATTTATTAGAAGAAGTTATTAATGATTACAGTTGAAAATTTAGCTATTCAGTTTGGAAAGAGAATATTGTTCCAGGATGTAAACATGAAATTTATTCCGGGCAATTGTTATGGAATTATTGGTGCGAATGGAGCAGGGAAATCAACCTTTCTTAAAATGTTGTATGGCGATGTGCAGAGCTCAAGGGGTTCGGTTACATTTGGAAGTGGGGAACGTCTTTCTGTACTTAAGCAAAACCATTTTGAATTTGACGAATGTAAAGTGCTTAATACTGTTCTGATGGGACATTCTATTTTATGGGACATTATTAATGAGAAAGAAGCACTCTATGCTAAACCAACATTTACTGAAGAAGATGGAATTCGTGCTTCCGAACTTGAAGAGCGATTTTCCGAACTAAATGGCTGGAATGCCGAGAGCGATGCCGCCACTCTGCTAAGTGGCCTGGGAATTAAAGAAGACCTTCATGGAAAATTAATGAAAGAGTTAAGCGGAAAACAAAAAGTTAAGGTACTTCTTGCACAAGCTCTCTTTGGCAAACCCGATAATCTTCTGCTTGACGAACCCACAAATGATCTTGACCTTGAAACTGTAGATTGGCTCGAAGGATACTTATCTAATTTCGATAATACCGTATTGGTTGTTTCGCACGACCGACACTTTCTTGATTCAATATGTACACATATTGTAGATATCGATTTTAACCGGGTACAATTATTTTCAGGCAATTATAGTTTTTGGTACGAATCAAGTCAACTTGCACTAAGGCAACAACAAACCCAAAACAAAAAGGCTGAGGAAAAGAAAAAAGAACTTCTGGAATTTATTGCCCGTTTTAGTGCCAATGTTGCCAAATCGAAGCAAACGACAAGCCGTAAAAAGATGATTGAGAAACTCAACATCGAAGAAATAAAACCATCTACACGAAAATATCCCGGAATTATTTTTACACCAGAAAGAGAACCCGGAAACAATATACTTGAAGTAAGGGATCTCAGTAAAAGTATTGAAGGGAAAATACTTTTTAAGGATCTTAATTTTACTGTTGAGAAAAACGACAAAATTGTCTTCCTATCAAAGGACACAAGGGCAATGACGGCCTTCTTTGAAATTTTAAATGGTTTGGATAAACCCGATACTGGTAAATACGAATGGGGACAGACTATTACAACTGCTTATCTACCTCTTGAGAACGAACAATTCTTCCAGGTAAATATGAGCTTACTGGAATGGCTGGGACAATACTCCACCGACACAAGCGAATTATTCCTCAGAGGTTATTTAGGGAAAATGCTTTTTTCCGGTGAAGAAATTTTCAAAAAAGCCAATGTACTTTCTGGTGGTGAAAAAGTACGTTGTATGATTTCCCGAATGATGTTACGGAATGCAAATGTGATGATGCTCGATACTCCTACCAATCATTTGGACCTGGAATCAATTCAGGCTTTTAATAATACTCTCATCAAGTTCAAAGGCAACATTTTAATGTCCTCACACGATCACGAATTTATTCAAACGGTTTGCAATCGTATCATTGAAATTACACCGAAAGGAATGATCGATAAACGTATGGATTATGATGATTATATTTTAAATGATAAGCTGAAAGAACAGCGAAACGGAATGTATTAACAAAAGGCAGGAGGATATAATTTTATTATTATATTTACTCGCTACATAGGGTAGTTGAGGTTTACTTTAATTTACCTTTTATGATAAGCATAGACTAAAACCAAATTAACCACAACACTATTATGCTTTTCAATTCCATTCAATTCCTGGTTTTTTTTATTCTTGTCACAAGCTTATATTTCTTGTTGCCATACAAAAAGAGGTGGATACTCCTGCTGATAAGTAGTTGCTACTTTTATTTGGCCTTTGTCCCTATCTATATTTTAATCTTAGGTTTTACAATTGTAATTGACTATTTTGCAGGGATATATATTGAAAAATCAGAAGGGAAAAGGCGAAAAATGTTTCTGATTTGTAGTTTAATTACAAATATTGGGGTACTTGCCATTTTTAAATACTATAATTTCCTGAATGAAAACTTTACATTTCTACTTCAAGGCCTTGGCTTAACAAACCCTATACCTTACTTATCAATTCTATTACCCATAGGGCTCTCCTTTCATACATTTCAGGCCATGAGCTATACCATTGAAGTTTATCGTGGAAATTTTAAGGCAGAAAGGAATTTTGGCATCTATTCATTATATGTAATGTTTTATCCCCAGCTTGTTGCTGGCCCAATAGAGAGACCCCAGAATTTATTACATCAATTCCGCGAGAAATATGATTTTGATTATGATCGGGTAACCAGCGGATTGAGATTAATAGGTTGGGGTTTGTTTAAAAAGGTTGTTATTGCTGATAGGTTAGCCGTTATGGTTGATACTGTGTATAATTCGCCACAAGAATATAACAGTCTGAGTATGATTATTGCTACG
>JAHEEB010000200.1 GCA_024640925.1 Bacteroidota bacterium
AAGAGCATAAGGCACCGAAAGCAGTTGCGAGGTGGAATACAACGCATAATTACTCCCCCCCGCAGCATCCATTTCTACTTTCAGGTAATAGCTGCCGTATTCCCATTTTATAGCGGAAAAGTCATCGGTAGTTGAACCACCGCCTATTTGCAATGTAACCATGCCCTGGGTATTGCTTGTTGCTGTGTGGGTTTCGGTATAAGCAGCATTGCCGTTTGCGCTGTCCTGTAATATACTAATTTGGAAGGATACACTTTTACTTGCCAGAGAATTGCCACTGCCATCTCTTACCACTGCCTGGTAGCTGAACTTTTGGGGGGCCTGTGCCTGCAATCCTATTGCTAAACACAGGGCTATTGTTGATATGATTAGTTTTTTCATAAAAAAGTTTTTTGTGTAATGCTGTCAAATATTTAATAATATTCCTTAATGAGAACATTGTTCGTTTTTTGATTATTATAGCAACCAACATCCCACATGGCTTTTGTTCCACCATTACCTATACCTTTTGCCCAAAGACTTACTACATGGTTTCCGGCAGTAATATCTTTGAAAACACCAGTTATACTGACAGGAAAAATAGCATCAGGAGTTTTAATCAAACATGTAGCGTTACCAATATTAGTAACAGAGCTATCGACTCTGAGTTGAAATAACACCGATTTACAACCTGTTGCAAATGATTCGACCCACAAAAATGTTTGCACATTAATTTCCAACCATGTATCCGACGATGATTTGGTAAGCGTACCCATATCCCCGATTTTCTGAAAAGTTGTTGTAAATGGATCAAGGGTTTGACAACCTGATGGCTGAAATGCACTAACTATTGTAGTTGAATTACTGGCTGTTTTTGCATTCAAAGCATAAGGTACCGAAAGCAGTTGCGAGGTAGAATACAAAGAGTAGTTTGTACCCCCGGCAGCATCCATTTCCACTTTCATGTAATAGCTACTGGTATCCCAGCGGATGGCCGAAAAATCGTTGCTGGTAGTTCCATCGCCAATTTGCAGTGTAACAACACCATTGGCATTGCTTGTGGCAGATTGAGTTTCGGTATAAACAGCAGAGCCACTTTCGCTGCCTGAAAGAATACTTACCTGAAAAGAAACACTCTTCCCTGATAGCGGGGTACCATCGCTGTCCCTTACTACGGCTTGGTAGCTGAACTTTTCGGGAGCCTGTGCCTGCATAATTAATGCTAAATATAAGGCTATGAATAGTATGAAAAGTTTTTTCATTTAATTGAGCTTTTTATAAGTAAAAATTGTTTAATCTTTTAGTGGTTTTGGAAAAACACTTTTTAACTAAAAAGATCGAATGGCTCTGACGTGCATAGCAGTGTTCTTATCTCTTACGCCGTTAGAACCAAGAAAGTTGGTTGTTATATAATATGCACTACCAGAAGAAGTTTCAGTAGAACTCCAAAAAAGAGCAATATCAAGTACAGTTCCTCCATTTAAAACTGAAGTTGAATTAATAACTGATTGATTTAGTCTCATAATATTTAATTCGTATTGCGAAGGCAGGTACCAATCGCCATAGGTAATTTCATCTTCTGTAATTTCCAGTTCATTGCATATACTCGCTGCATAATCATTACCATCGTCACCGATAGCAATTTGCGCAGCAACAATAATTGCGGTATTTGATTTGCCGGCATATAGTCCATTACCAACAGCACGGGTAATCCCATTTGTACCTGCATACCAGCGCATGGAAGTGGATTGGTTAGTTTTTGCGCATACCAATCCATGCTGACCGGTTTCATCTACCCAGAAGACAACCCCTCCTTGTGCAAAATCGCCAATGGAATACAATTTACCTGTAACAGAATCTGCAGTTGATGCATGCATTGCATAAGGCACCGATACTAACTGTGATGTTGAATACAAAGCATAATTGGTACCCCCGGCAGCATCCATCTCCACCTTAAGGTAATATTTACCGGAAGACCAATTGATGGCAGAAAAATTGCCAGAAGTTGTTCCACCCCCTATTTGCAATGTAACTATCCCCTGAGTACTGCTTGTAGCAGAATGAGTTTCGGTATAAATGGCTGTCCCGCTTCCGCTGCCCGAAAGAATACTAATTTGGAAAGAAACACTTTTGTTTGCCAGTGGGTCGCCATTGTTGTCTCTTACCACTGCCTGGTAGCTGAATTTTTCGGGGGCTTGCGAAAAAAGGATAATTGCTATGAATGAAAGCACAGCAGAAGTTATATGTTTTTTCATAATATGAACTTTTACTGTTTGGTAACTTTAAATGATTTAATGAATTTTCCGTCGTTTTCGAAAATGGTAAGTACATAAACAGCAGCAGGGAATGACTGCATATCGATACGGTTTTCGGAACCGCTTAACTCTTCTCTGACAAGGGCTTTACCTGTTATGTCGGTTAGAGTTACTACAAAGTTTACCTGCGTTTCCGTTGCGAATTCAATTGTCAGGTAATCTGTGGCAGGCATGGGGTATACTGCCAGCCTACCGGAAAACAAAGTTGTTTCGACAGGGTCACTTGTGGTATCGATGATTTCAACACTATATGCAGGTTGCTGAAAACCCTGGGTAAGTCTTACCGTATTTTGTGTATCGGTTTCTGCTATTACACATTCACCAAGAGTCCACTGGAGATTTACTCCATTTACAGTTCCCTCGCCACCTGCAGTGGCAATTACCTGTTGTTGTGCAGAAAGAATATAAATATTTTCGGATAACAACAGAAAACCTAAAAACAAAGTTATTTTTTTTAACATACATTGAGATTTTTTATAAACTATCAGGTTATAAATGTAATATGACCAGGAAAAATCTGATAGGAAAAAACCGACAGGCGGAAAAACGGGAAATTTCAAAAATATCGGTGAATGAATCTGTGAATATCCGAATCACTTGTCTTTTGCGAGAAACAAACCTTTCTTTCTTATTAATGTTCAGAAGAATTACGAATAATAAATGTGATGAAGTATGGCAGAAATGTGATATCATGCACCATTTTGAATTTGAAATATTCGCATCTCATCTTTCAGAAATTTTATGCCTAAAGCCCAAATGGAACGGGGCTTTGACTAACCCCAGCCTCTTAAGGCAGGGGTTAAGCATCGTAACTCTTTGAAGGACCTTAGTCCTGGTACCTGAAAGATTTTTTTATTACTTTATTTTTTAAGTTCGTTAATCATTTGCAACAATAGCTCGTTCTGTTGTTTAAGCAAGTCTATCTGTTTCTGCTGCTCTTGTACGGCGTTAATCAAAGGAATAACGAAATCGCCATACGACAGGCTCATCATTTTATCGGCATTTTCATCTACAGATAAGCCGCTGAATTCGATTCCGAGGTCGGTAAGTGCCTGTTGAACATCCTGTGCAATAAGTCCATCGCGGCGGTGTTTGGCGCTATCGGCGATATAGTTATATGAGGCTGTTTTCAGTTTTAGAATAAAACCGAGCCCCAGGTTGTTTTTATACACAATGTTTTCTTTCAGCCTTTTGTCGGATGGATTGCCAAAATCGCCATAGCTATAAACGTTTGTAACAGAGCTGTTGCCTAACATTATGGTATTATTGGCTGTTACCTTCGCACCATATCCGATAGCTGTGGCATAGTATAAATTTGTGTCACTGGTATTTGCTTCATATCCTATAATCGTATTATATGAACCAATTGTATTTTTGGTACCTGAATTACAACCTAATGCTGTATTGTATGATCCTTGAGTATTACTATATAAGGAGTTGAAGCCTAAAGCGGCATTTCTTGCTCCTGATGTATTTGCCGGTGAGGAATTACACCCAAATGATGAATTAAAGTGTCCCCCGGCATTCTTGCCTAAAGCATAACTTCCAAATGCGGCGCAATAGGTCCCGTGCAGGCTCCTATGAGTGCCTAATCCAAATGCAACAGAATTAGCATTATAATGATAGATTTCACCAAACTCATTAATTATTAGTTGTTCTTCACCTCCGGTATAAATATGTATATTGTCCTCGTCACTGTATTTCTCTGTTTCAATTCTTGTATCACCATCGGCATCCTTTATCGTTTTAACGGTATCAACTGTTTCAGCTTTTTTGGCTATCAGTGCCCTTTTAGCCGTATCAGCTATTATTGCTGTAGTTGCATGCAAAGCATAAGGAACTGACACCAGTTGCGATTCGGAATACTCTTTGTAATCGGTACCACCAGCTGCATCCATTTCCACTTTAAGTCTTAAGAAAGTGAATTTACCTAAAGACCAGTCTATTTCTGAAAAAGAATCTTCGGAATTGCCCCGACCAATAAAAAGGGTAACTATTCCCTGAGAATTGCTGGTTGCAGTATGAGTTTCAGAATAAACCATAGTGGTATCTCCAAAAAGGACATATTTATTTATTGAAATTCTTAAAGATACTATTGTATTGGCTAAAGGGTTGCTACTTCCATCTCTTACCACTGCCTGGTAGTTGAACTTTTGAGGAGCCTGTGCCTGCATAAGGATAGTCAGACAGAGGGTAATTGAGATTAATATTAGTTTTTTCATATGCATTGATTTGAATTTTTCTACTTCTTCAACTCGTTAATCATCTGCAGCAAAAGCTCGTTTTGCTGTTTGAGCAAGTCTATCTGTTTCTGCTGTTCCTGTAAAGCTTTGACCATAGGGGCTATAAAATCGGTATAGCGTAAACCCATCGTACGCTCTTCATCTCCACCAATGGTGAGGATACTATTGTTTGTACCTACCAGTTTTTCAATATCCTGGGCAATAAACCCAAAATTAAGCCTGTCATCACCTTCTTTCATTTGAAATTCAACAGGGTGTAGTTTCATTATAAAATCTAACCCTGCGTTTATATCCTTTATATTCTTTTTAAGCCTCTCGTCTGAGGCACTCGTAAAAGCAACCTGTCCTTCAATAACAGTAACACTTGTATTTCCCAGCCTTATATTATTGCTTGCACTTACTGTAGCTCCATAGCCAATTGCCGTGGCGTTGGTTAATACAAGGGAAATGGTCGAAATATCGGCATTAACGCCAACAAAAGTATTGTAATTACCTTTACATTTAGAACCTGAATTCATACCAACAGCAGTATTTGAACCTCCAGTTAAATTAGAATGTAAAGCATCCGCACCAACTGCAGTATTAAAATTACCTGTTTCATTTAAAATCATAGATGAAAAACCTATTGCAGTATTATAAACAGCTATTGTATTAGACTTTAAAGAATTCTCTCCAAAAGCTGTATTCTGAAATCCTGAAGTATTAGAATATAAAGAATACTTTCCAAAAGCTGAATTTTGATTCCCTGTAGTATTTTTTTGCATGGAATAGTTTCCAAATGCCTGGTTACTAAAACCGGTTGTATTTTTTTTTAATGCCTTGTAGCCAACAGCAATATTATCCCTGCCATCACTTGTACTTTTGGGGTTATTTTCTTCTAAGGCAAAACTTCCAATGGCAATATTGTTGAGTGTATCAAAATCGGCTTTCTGAGAGTATAATGAATAGGAACCAATGGCTATGCAATTGCTGCTGGTCGTATTTCCTCGCAGGGCAAATCTGCCAAGAGCTATATTGTTATCACCTGAAGTATTATTCCGGAGAGCCATTTGACCAAATGCCATGTTATAATTACCGCTTACATTGCTATTCAAGGTATGGGATCCAATACCATAATTTTCAAATCCTCCGGAATTATTTGTACCGGAATATTTGCCTATAAAAAAGTTATCATCTGCCGGTTCAATAGTTCCTATAGGACTAATAACGATTCGGGGGCTACCGTTGGTGTAAAAACTGATATAATCTTCATCCGCTGAATACTCAGTAATAATTTTAGTGTCGCCATCTGTATCCTTTATGCTTCTGACAGAATCGGCAGTAGATGCTGTTGCAGCGTAAAGTGAATAAGGCACCGAAAGGAGTTGCGATGTAGAGTAAAGTGCATAATCTGCACCACCGGAAGCATCCATCTCCACCTTAAGATAATAGTTGCCAGAAGACCAATTAATAGCTGAAAAATTGCCGGAAGTTGTTCCCCCACCTATTTGCAGGGTTATTACCCCTAAGGTATTGCTGGTTGCAAAATGGGTTTCGGTATAAACTGTGGTGCCGTTTTCGCTACCCTGCAATATGCTAATCTGAAAAGATACACTTTTGTTTGTCAGAGGTTTTCCGGTTCCATCTCTCACCACTGCCTGGTAGTTGAACTTTTGGGGAGTTTGCGCATGTATAAGAAATGCTAAACACAGAGTCATTGAAATTAACGCTAATCTTTTCATAATGCTATTTATTTGTAATAAACTATCCAGATAAATCTTTTTATTGTTTGGTAATTTTGAATGATTTTAGAAACTTCCCTTTGCTGTCAGAAATAGTCAGTACATAGATACCTGCCAGGAATTTCTGCATATCAATGTGGTTTTCAGAACCAGCAAGTTCCTCTCTCAAAATGGTTTTGCCGTTTATATCGGTTAGAATTGCCACATAATTTACCTGTTCTTCAGTTTCATAGCGAATTGTCAGGTAATCTTTAGCCGGCACAGGAAAAACTTCCAGTTTACCAGAAAATCCGGTGATTTCTGTTAAATCATTTTCAATTGGTTCTATCAAGTAAGCTGGTTGTTGAAAACCCTGGGTAATCTGCACATTGTTTTGTACAACGGTTGTAGCAACAACACATTCTCCAAGTGTCCATTGCAGATTTATTCCGTCTATTGTACCTTCGCCACCTGATGTAGTAACTACTTGTTGTGCAGAAAGAATGAAAACTCGTCCTGCCAGCAACAGAATAACAAAAATATAAGTTATTTTTTTAAACATATCCATTCAGATTTTTGTGAAACTTTCAGGTTTTAAAAGTAGTAAGCCAGTTTTGCCCCTGATAGGAAAAAACCGACAAGCAAAAAAGCGGAGATTATCAATAGTATTGGAAGAGAATCGGAGAATATTGCAAATCGCTGGTCTGGAGGGAAAAACAAACCGTGTGTTATTTTTTAACTCATGAAAACCACAAATAATAATTGTGATGAACTATGCTAAAAATGTGATATGATACAAGGACTAACTATCTATCATCTTAATCCATCAATAATTACCGCTTGGGTATATCAGACATTATTTTTTGTATCTGGGTAGAAATAGACGAATCTTTTAACATCACCAGATGGTTATCTATTTTAAAAATGGTT
>JAHEEB010000918.1 GCA_024640925.1 Bacteroidota bacterium
GTGTGATCAGTGATGTGTGATCAGTAACAGTAACAAACCTTGTAAACAAATCCGGGATTAATAAATCAAAAGGAAAGAATTTTACGGAATATCTGATAACATGTAAAGAAAAATCAGAAATAAAAATTCTTGGCAGAAATAAAAGTAAAACCTGTAAAGTTATTTCGAAGAGGGACAAATCCGATCAGTGGGGACAACAATCCGAAGAGAAGGAAATCAAATCCGATCAGTGGGGACAACGATCCGATAAGAAGGGAATCGGATCCGATTAGAAGGAACATCGATCGGAACAGGTGGAAATCAAATCGGAACGGAAGGGACAACAATCGGAACAGGTGGAAATTGGATCCGAACGGAAGGAAATACAATCGGAACAGATGGAAATTGGATCGGAACGGGAGGAACATCAATCGGAACAGGTGGAAATTGGATCGGAACAGAAGGGACAACAATCGGAACAGGTGGAAATCAAATCGGAACGAAAGGAAATACGATCGGAACAGGTGGAAATTGGATCCGAACGGAAGGAAATACAATCGGAACAGGTGGAAATTGGATCGGAACAGAAGGGACAACAATCGGAACAGATGGAAATCAAATCGGAACAGGAGGGAGCCAACCTATCAGGAGGGAGTGTAAATTAGATTGTGTAAACAGTTTACCTGAGAAGGGACTGAAACAACTTTATAGGGTGCTATTCTCTGTTCCCTATTGCCTATTCCCTATTGCCTATTCCCTATTGCCTATTCCCTATTCCCTATTGCCTGTTCACTCATCACTGTTTGATTATCCCCAACATTAAAAACATAAGAATCAAAGGAAGTCTCATGGTTTATATTTCAATGCCAGTACCATATAAAATGTAATCCACTCACTCGCATTTCCTTTTTTACCAAACTTTATTGGAATTTGTTCAGGAGTATGGTCGAGGCGATAAAATCCATCATCGTTTCGTTTGCTATCTGCAAGCTTCCAGGCTTCTTTTAACCTTTCGTCGTTGCCAAATCCCATTTTCGAAAGGGCATAAAGTACTTCCCAGGTATTTGATCCCCAGCTTACCGGAAAAGAAAATAGGTTGATATCATTATTTACAAAATCAGTTTTGCTGCTGGTATAAATTCCATTTCTGTCAAGAAAATAGTTAATCAGTGCTTTGCATCGCGGGTGTTGCCAATATTCAGGCATTTCGGAATAAGCAAGCAACATTTTCAATGCACCCCTGTAACAGCTTTTCTTCTTTTTGCTGCGTTTCTCGTGCATATCGCACAGATATCCTCCATCTTTACGCTCTGTTACCAGCATTAAATCAATTACCTTCTGAAGCCTTTCGTCGTGCCGGTAACCCAGGCGAATGAATGTGCGAATATTTAACCCGTTAAGGCACGACATATGGTTCCACCAGTCTCCATCAACCTGTAAATTCAAATACCGGTTTGCTGCTTTCTCTATCAACGGGTGAGTTTTGTCTAGTCCCAATTCCGAAAGGTACGATAAAATGTAATGGGTAGAGGCATACGCACCATATTCCACGCCGTCGCCAACTGTTTTTTTGGTACGCCGGTCTGTCTGCAACCAATATCCGTTGGAATGCATTTTATCGAATAAGATAGTAACTGGTTTTGATGTGGCAATTTCTTCTGTAAGCTTAAATAAATCATCTTTACCAGGGGCAGTATCAAGAATTTCAGTAATAAGCCGATATCTTACAGAAGGATTCTCTGATTTTGCCAGAGCGGAAATAATTTGATCACTATTCATTCCTGTAGTATTTAAAGTTAGAAGTGCCTAAAGTGTGGAGTGCCTAAAGTTTGAAGAAACTCTAAGTACTTTAAGTACTTCCTATAGTAAAATTAAAAGTTAATGAGAAAAATAGATTAAAATTTGTAAGGAATGAAATTTTACTGCTAAATTGTTCTCCTGTAAAAACCCTTCAGAATGAAACTTGAAAAAATTAAAAATTACAACCATTGGTTGCTGGCAGTACTTGGTACAATTATAGCCTGTTTCGGTTTAGTTGGCCTTATTGCCCTTATTGTAACACTTACAAGCAGCTTTTTCCCTGGCAGGCATTATGATGATAGCGGATTGCTTTCTGATTCAAAAGTTGAAGAACTTAAAAAAGATAACCTGCGCCAGATTATCTCGCTGGAGTCGCCTGTTTTAATCGACACAATCAATACAATTTATTATATCCCTGTCTCAAATAAAAATATTGAAAATTTAGAAACTATTGATGAAAGGGTTAATTCGAAGCTCGATATCTCCCCAAATTATCGGTATGAAAAGGATTATAGTTCCTCCGATTACTATAATTACAAAGCTACAACCAATATTATCATCTATGATCAACCAAAAAAAGAAGCGATAAACATCTTTAATAGGCGAATCTTTGTCGGTACTATTAATACACATTATAATAGCGGGGAAATTTACCTGGTTTGCAGGGGAGTGGGTTACGATTCGGATAAGGACGGAAGAATGAATCTCAACGATTATAATTCACTCTATATATATTCAGTTAAAGCAAAGAAATTAAACGAAATATCAATACCCGAATCAAATATTATTTTCTATGAATTTGTTGCCAGTACAAAGAAAGTAATCGTTACCATTGGCATCGACAGGAATAAAGATGG
>JAHEEB010000919.1 GCA_024640925.1 Bacteroidota bacterium
ATTTGCTTCCCAATATTCGTTGTTGATTTTTATCCCGAGCAAAACTTAACCCGCATGGGTGGTAATTCTTTGAATAGTGCCGTTTGGCTTAAAGATAATGGCATTAAAAATGTTGCTGTTTTAGGAGCAGTCGGTAACGATGAAATGGGGAAATCGATAAGGTCTTTTCTGGAATCAAAAGAAATCGATACGAGTCATTTATATACCCTTGATGGAATTACAGCAAACAATAAAATGCTTGTTGATGAAAATGGTGAACGATTTTCGAAAGAAGGAAGCTGGGTGACTGGTGTCAAAGATTCCCTGATTCTCACAAAAAAAAGATTTCGAATATATAAACACCTTCGATTTGGCAATATCCGGCGTAACTGATATAAATTTATCGAATGTGATTTATAACCTAAACGAACAGGTAAAATTATCAGTAGATTTTTCGCATTATAACAATTATAATCATTTTAAACAATATCTCGACAAGACATATATAGCCTACATGGCCGGCGATGAATCTTTCTTTACCAATGCCCAAAAGGCCTCAAAAGAATTTAATAAGCCTGTTGTAGTAACTATGGGGCATAAAGGAAGTATGGGTTTCTGGAAAGGCGAAGAAATTTTCCAACCAGCTATAAAGGTAGATAAAGTAATCGATACGACAGGCTGTGGCGATGCATACCAGGCCGCATGTTCTCAAACTTTTTTAAGAACCGGCCATCTAAAGCAGGCAATGAACCATGGAGCAAAAGCATCTGCCAAAATCTTAGAATATTTTGGTGGAGTTGGCTGCTAAATTCTTTCAGAGTAGAAAAAATTATATTTCTTTTTTTAAGATAAAACAATCTAAAAATCAATTAATTAATATTTTTTTTATTGTCAAAATATTCATATTCAAATACTTTTATTTATTTTTATGCCATCATTAAACCAAAACTACTATGTCTCAATACTTAACCATTCTTTATATTTGTTCCAATGCTCAACATTTTAAGCAGGAACATTCTCGCGGTATTCTTCGGAAACATCCTAACACATAACGCTCTTCTTTATTTCTCCTGACTTTTTTTTACTCATCAAAATACCTCATTATGAAAAAACATTTTCTCATTTTTTCAATTTTATTCATTATATATGCTTTTCATACGTCCCTGTTAAAAGCTCAGAACTGCATAGACCTTGGTGTAGGAATAGGTGTGGGAAATGATGAAATTGCCCTCATCGACTTTTTTAAGAATGGCGGTGCATGGGAACCAATTGGCGATAATGGTCATCCCTGGTATAAAGTATATAGTTTAGACACTTTCAAAGTTGTAAATGGGAAATATTATCACTGGGATTCTGACTGGAGCGGAACAGTGAATAATGAGGCCTGGGGCTCGGGGTGGGCCGACAGTTACATCTCTTATTGGGATATGATGGTTGATCAGGGAAAAATCAGACCAGATGGTTACCCTGTTAGTTTTCCGGTCACTGTCTATAAATACAAACCAAAATCAAAAGATAGTAACCAGGGAATTGATATACAAAAACCTGTAACTATAACCAGTTTTTCCAGAAGGATATATTTTCCGAATAATCTTCCACACGATGGATGGGTACTAAAATGGGAAGGTACTGGTACAATCAGGTTTCAGGGTATTGACGTAACCAGTGCAAGTGTACCTTATACAAATAATGGAAACAGCTGGACCCCCGATGGTAGTTTTGCCGGAGATGATTACCAGTTTGTATCGACCGGCAGTGGCAGAGTAGTCTGTGGCCTTTACTGGATGGTGCATGGATGGGTTTTAAATATTGTGAGTTCCAGCGCATCTGATCCTATCCGGAATATCAGGTTTACATATCCTGGCCTCGAAGATGAGTATGATGCCGGACAAAAGTTTAACCCTCTTTTCCTTGAACGAATGAGACAGTTTAAATGTCTGCGGTATATGGGGTATTTGAGCAGCAATGGCATAGAGGGAAGAACTTTGGTCAGTGACGACAATCCATATCACGATACGGAAATGCTCAAATGGCTGAGGTGGGATGAACGCACTCCCGAAAACTCATATCAGTTAAACAATGGCAATGGGGGCAACTATGAATACATTATTGAATTATCAAACCTCACTGGTACGGACCCATGGGTAAATATACCCTATTGCGCCGACGAAGCTTATGCCGATAGTCTGGTCAATTAGATCCGGATCTCACTCTTTATCTTGAAGTAGGAAATGAAATGTGGAATTTTGCTGCCGGATTCAGTGGATTTTTCTGGCAGGCAGCAAAACGGGTTAGAGATTACCCGGGATTAGGCGATGTTGAAGCCCGAGGTGCACATGTTAATCGGATTTTCAAACGTGTTACTGAAGTTGCTGGTTCACGAAATCTTCCCAGAATTAAAAGAATTGTTGGCGCTTTTCCAAGGTATTATGATGTGAATAACCGTACGATTCAAATGATTGATCCTAGCTATTGGGATGCCTTGGCAACCACCTGGTATTTCGATTTAAGTTATGAAAATGACGAGGGAAATACATGCCGTGACCCGAATACCGGCAATTCGTGGAGACAATTACTATACAATTATCATCTTGCAAACCCGAGTAATCAGTCTGAATTTAACCAATTATACAGTCAATATTTGTTGAATGAATT
>JAHEEB010000201.1 GCA_024640925.1 Bacteroidota bacterium
CAGAAGTCGCATTTCATCGGGCAATGAGTCTCGGTGTAAAGCCTTATAGTGCGCACCGACTCTTGAGCCTTCATAAGTTTAAGATGCTTGTCTGAATACACTCCCGATACTTTTTTCCAATATATATCATAAGGAATCGTTGAGAAGTCTAAAGATAGGGAAACAACTCTCAAATCGTTCTGAGTAATGGGAGAAATAGCTCCGGAGTATCTAATGTTTCCATTCGTATCTTTGTAATGCAATCCTTTTATTTGTTGAAGAATCTTATCAAAGTTGTTTTCTTTCGATTTTTCCACAATTAGATCCAATGTGGGAAATTCACCGTAAGCGTTAACTACTGCTTTTATTGGGGTGTTTTCAAGAATAAGCTTGTAATCAAATGCGGAGCCTTGTCCTCCGGCTATGAAAAAAGAATCAGGTGAAGCAGCAGAAACCAGATGAACTAACTTCAATGAATCGAAAGGAGGATAAAGTATATTAAACCCTATGATATCATATTGAGTTTTCGATACTGTTTTTTTTATTTCATCAATAGAACTAAGCCGGGGATCACAGACATCGGCTTGAATTCCGAAAAACGAAAGAAATGATGTTATTCGATGGAGGCCTAATTGTGGAGCAACAAACAAGCCTCCCCGCATTTCATACCCGAAATATGAGCCAATAATAAGAATTCGAGGCATACCAAAAATCGGAACTTTTGAAATGCGGTTGTAATTATCGCTTTCGACAATAGGTAATAAAAGATGTTTTGCTATGGAAGAAAAAGGAAGTAATTTATCAGTTTTTTCAACTTCCTGTTGAATCAACAACTTTATGTTTGCATCCAAACAGTTGAGGCTTTCGATTCTTGTTCTATCGGAATATTGGATTAATCGAACAAATAAATACCTGATTAACGGACTCATATTATAAAAACTATAAATAGAGCAGAAATTATCTAAAACCTGTATAATCCCATTTCTACCTTTAGAGGTTAAATCATTTAACAGATCATCAACATCAGATTTCGATAGAGCATTTCTTTTGTTTATGGTATGAAAACGGTTGTTATGAAAACCAATCAGTAGTTTCAGAGATTGGGTGAGTCGTTCGTTATGATTAATATGAAAGCTGAGACTGGAATTGTTCGTTACCCGGTTAAAATGTTTAGCTATAATGTCTAGTAAGGTCTTTGATGGATAAAGTTTTAGTATAAAAAATTGAATGGCTTTATTTTTTATAAGAAAGTCAATTAAAATATACGAAAGATGCGTTCTAAAAACAGAAAAAAAAGAAACCCTGCACTTTCTATCGGGTCTTTCATCTGTGCTCATAATAGTTTCAGATTAATATTAAAAAGGAATATTAATTAACAATTAGATACTTTTTAAGGCATCTACAACAAGGGGAACGTTGGATGAATGATTATCAAATCGTTCTAAAGAGTTTTAGAAAGGAAATGATTGATTTGTGGATTTACCAGATTCAAAACCTTAGGTAGTAAAGAATAAGACAAAAAATCCCATTTGATGATAATGATAGTTTAGTCATAAAATAATTGAGTTATTGTAGAAGATTTCAGATTTTTTATAACGTAAAAATATATAAATAACTTTATGAAACAATATAAAAAATAGATGTAATTAATTAATAATCTTAGATTTAAAGATATGTAACGTTGTGTTGTCATTTGTAACCCAATATTAAAATTTGTAACGTTATTATGTTACCTTGTCGCTACATTTAACCGAGATTTGTCAATAGATACTAAACCTAATAAAACAATACATCTATTGACTTAGCGAGTTTGAAAACCTTACTTCTCAAAACATTGAAAAGTTTAGATTTTCTTAATCAGTTTGTCGTTCAATATTTTCTAATAACAAATTCCATCTAGCTAAACATGAAAAACATTGATAATGATTGGTTCCACATTTTATAATGTATTGGAATTTTGGATTTGGGTTTAAATTTTCAAGTGGTTATGATAAAGACGAATTTTGAAATTTGAGGTAAAATAAAAGACCATCTAACTACTAAATAGACAGTCTTTTAAATATTTTAAAATTTGTAATTTTTACTTGCCTATAAAATGGAAGTGCGGACCGAATCTTTCAAAAGCAGCTTTATCAAGTGCTTCCTGATGATCGGGATGAGCAATGCTGATTATAAGCTTTGCACGTTGTTGTAATGATTTTCCATAGAGATTAACAGCACCAAATTCGGTAACAAACCAATGTACATGGTAGCGAGTAGTAACAACACCTGAACCATTAATAAGAGTGGAAGCAATTTTGCTCTGGCCTTTGTTGGTAACAGAGGGCATGGCAATTATTGCTTTACCGCCTTTTGAGCGCGAAGCCCCATAAACAAAGTCGACTTGTCCACCAACACCCGAATAATGTTTGGTGCCAAGAGAATCAGCTCCAATCTGACCAGTAAGGTCAATTTGTAAAGCAGAGTTGATAGCAGTTACTTTTGGATTTTGAGCAATAATGAAAGGATCATTGGTATATCCGACATCCATCATTAGAACTTGTGGGTTATTATGAATGAAATCATAAACTTTTTGTGAACCCATTAAAAAGGTGGAAACCATTTTACCCTTATCAATGGTTTTATTTGCTCCGTTTATTACACCTTTTTCAACCAAAGGTAAAACACCATCAGCAAGCATTTCGGTATGAATGCCTAAGTTAGAATGCGAGCCCAGTGCATTCAAAACTGCATTAGGAATAGCACCGATGCCCATTTGAAGGCAGGCACCATCTTCAATTAATTCGGCACAATGTTTTCCGATTTCTGTTTCAATAGCATCAGGAAAAGAAAAATGAGCTTCTTCCAGAGAACAACCATCTTCTACAAAGATATCAATCATGCTCATTGGAATAAGTGCATCGCCAAATGCTCTTGGAACACTTGGGTTTATTACAGCAATAACATGATCGGCTGTTTCAACCGCAGCTAATGTGGCATCTACTGATGTGCCAAGAGAAACATATCCATGTTCATCAGGTGGACAAACCTGAATCATGGCAACATTGCATTTTATATACCCATCGCGGTACAATCTCTGTGTTTCACCCAGAAAAATTGGTATATAGTCGGCATATCCTTGTTGAACAGCGGAACGAACATTTCCTCCTACAAAAAAAGCATCGTGTTGAAAAATACCTTCAAATTCTTTTTCTGCATATGGTGCGGGGCCTTCGGTATGTAAATGATGAACATACACATTTTTTAATTCACCCGCCCTTCCTCTTTCGCACATTGCATTAATTAGACATTGAGGAGAACTTGCAACACTGCTTAAATGTACATGATCTCCCGATTTGATAACTTTTACAGCCTCCTTCGGAGATACAGCTTTATATTTCATGTTTATTTTATTGATATTAATACCCTTTTTAAAAGCGAGTGCAAAATTATAAATTTTATATTCTGTACCACCTCCTTGTTATAATTAAATATGTGTATTTTAAAAAATTATGATGATTCTATAAAATATACGGGTGAAAAGGTTAAGATTAGTTATATTCTGAGAGAATGAATGCTTATTCAAAGCAATCGGAATTCATATTTGAAGAATTCAAGGACAAGATAAAACACAAAAAACAAAGGCCCCCTTTTGAGGAAGCCTTTATCAATATTTATGTCCCGGTTAGTTCTCTTTCGCAATCAGTATACCCCGAATTGTAAACAAATCCAAGTTCTATAGTTTTTATTTTTGTTGTTCTTTTCCTTTTTGAACTTTTCTTTCGAGCTCATTAACAGCTTCTTCAGCTTTAGCAATTTTTTCTTTCTTTTCCTTGTATTCAGCATCAGAAATTTTCTTCGCCATTTTATCTTTTTCCAGTTTCACCTTAGCTTCCTCTATTTTTATTCGGGAGTCTTTAACCTTATTCTCTCCCTGGGCAACAGAACTATTAAGTTCTTTACTTTTTGTTTCCTTATTCATTCTTGCCTGTTCAGCTCTTGCCTGTCCATATTCTTTTCCCTGTAATTCACCCTTGTCGGTTCCATATGCATTTCCGCCTTCTGTAGCTTCTTTCTCAGGTCTCTCTCCTTCAGGTGTCACATGACCTTCTCCATGCATTTCTTCCGGTTCATCCATTTCACTTTCTTGAGGGTGTTCAGGTTTTTCTTTACATTGAATATCTTCTGATTTTTTAGGTTCCTTTGATATATTCTTATCAGGAGCCTTTTCAACAGGTTTATCAAGGTTTTTTTTCGGTTGGTTTATTTCTTTTTTTTCAGAGCCCTTTGGTTTATCTGTTTTGACTTTTCCTTCCTGTGCAAGTAGAATGGTACTTGTAAATAAGAAAGAAAATATCATTAGCAGTAATATGATTTTTTTCATAGTGTTTTATTTTAGTTCGTTTAGATTTCATTTATAAGCTCATCAACTTCAGCAATAGAACTATCGATATCAGTTTTCGCATTATCCATTACATTTGTCACCGAATCGATTTTTTGAAGCTGAATCTCCTGTGCTTTTGCTGCGTCATCTGATTTTGTCGATTTGCATGAAGCAAGGAGTAATACAAACAGGACCAATAAAATTTTTGATTTTTTCATACTGTTTTTTATTTAGTTAGACAAAAAAAGAGGCTGTCCAAAAAGTAAATTTGCAACTAAGGCACAAAGCCCAAAGACTCCTTTAGATCTTATTTAAAAGACATTAATCTTAGTGATACCTTTGTGTCTTAGAGTCTTCGTGGCTATTTATCAACTTTTTGGACACCTCTTTGTATTTTTCTATTCTTTATTCTTTGATTAATCTATAAGTATCTTCAATGTCTCCGTTTAAGGCAGATACTTTTAATATGTAGAGTCCATTATTTAATCCCGATAAATCTAAGGATGAGGATGAAAAACCTTCAACAGGTTCAATAATCTGGTTATACACCTGTATGCCTTGTATCGAAAATACTTTAACGACAAAGGAGTATTTATTACTATTAAACAGCTCAAGATTTATTGTGGTAACAAATGGATTAGGATATGCCCCAAGAATGAGGGTTGGATTCTCAATCATACCATTTGAAGCAGTAATTTCCGATTTAAATCCGGAACATGTAACACCGGGTGAGCAAGCCATGGCTTTTACCGCACACCCGTAAGGACTCTCATATACAATTGAAAGTAAATTATAGTTTCGTTGTGTTATTGTTTCAAGATAATTGTCTCCAGGCAGAGCCTGGATTGTATCGACCTGGTTTGAACCAATAATTTTCCAGCTTACTTCAACAGTAAACGGATTAGGATTATTTATTCTCCAGTTACGAATTGAATCAGGGGCAATAGAACATTCAGCATAAGGCATAAGCTTAATGATACCCACTCTTTTCAATAATTCATCAGCAGCTTTATCTGCCTGAATTAAGCCAAAACCTGTCTTCCAATCGTATCCTTTATCGAACCATGAGGTAAATGGATCATCCATATCTGTTGCAGTATATGAGAGGATTTCGTTAATTTGTTTTTTGGATACTCTCCCTGCTGCCATTTGCTGTAGTTGAGCCGAAACCGCTGCTGCATGAGGAGCAGCTGCTGATGTACCGAAGAAATTTGGAAATTCATCCCCATCATTCAGCTGAAATCCAAAGAATGAAGTGTTTCCCCCGTCTGTAGCCGTGAATAAAGGATTCATCCTTATTTCGGGTTTTCTGAGTCTTCTGCCTTTGGTATCGAAAAGTATTGGGGTACCACCTGCCGATGAATAGTAGTCGATCTCAGGAGGAGTAACACCAAATTCTGGCGTGTAAAACCATACAGAAGCTCCAACACCCACTCCAAACTTTGAATTTGAGTGTCCTCTTGTGGTTGGAGAATTTGTAATATATTCACTCGGAATGGCTGTGCCATAGTTTACATATTTTACCTGACTTGGATCCGGGTTTGGTCCGGGAGCATCGACCCAGCGTCCGATAGCAAAATATGCTCTAAGCGTATCATCTCCTGAATAGTTTGCACCCAAAATTTCAAAAGCATCACCATCGATATTGTAGTTTGCCGATTGCAATACGATATCTTCAGTACTTTCAGAAAGAGTGAGGAAGATATCCAAATCCGAAGCGGCACCAGGACAATCTTCGCAAACCGAAGCAAACGGGTCTGTCCATTGAAATGCACAGGTAAAATCATCTCCCGGAGTAAATACTATTTCCTGGAAAATATCAACTCCTGGACCCGGATCAAAATCATGCATGACATAATTTCCTAGTTCATACCCATCATATGGATTTACAGCAAGAAATGTTCCTCCATTACGAAACGCAGAACTATAAGAATCTCTGTCATAATTGCCAGCAGAAGAATAATAAGCCACACCTTTATTCCTCGCTACTTCATCAACAGCCTGAGTGATAATTCCATCCTGAAAGAATGGTTCGTTAAGGTAAGATACATCATCCGTAATAATATTGCATCCGGAATCGGCTAAATTTAATATTCCCTGGGCAAAAGCTGCTGATCCCAAATAGGCAGTATTAAATGCAATTTGTGCTGCAGGAACAATATCATGAATAATTTCGCACATAGCACGGCCTTCATCTGTTCCATCTTCAATATCTTCGATAACAAGCACATCGGACAAATAACCATTTGGATTATCAGCTCCTGGTAATTCTCCGGTCTTTACTCCATCGGCAGCACCAGCCAGGCTATTATATGAATCCGATAAAACTCCTATTTTGATACCTTTCCCATCTAATCCTCTTGTTGAGCGAATTACATTTGCTTTCAATGCAATATCGCCATTTGTAACGGCTGCACCTGAATTTAAAAATGGTTTATAGACAGGTTCGGCAAATACAAGGTTTTCTAAAGTTTCAAGTTTGGAAATAGCGCTAATAGGAAGAAAACCATTAATTTTTTTTCCAAAAACAACGGCATCTTTTAAACCCAGGGTTTCGAGTTCATTTAACAAGGTATTGGTATTTCCATTGGAAATAGCTTCAATTAAAGCCATGTTTTTATCAGGGACTTTTAGTGTTAAATCAACTTTTTGCAACGATGGCGCAATAAATGTTAGGGCCTTAGTTTGACCTGTCATCATCAGATCATTCAGATCGTCCGAAACCTTACTGGGTATTTTCTGCCCATAAGTATCTGACAACCCGATAAAAATTACTGGAACGATCAA
>JAHEEB010000920.1 GCA_024640925.1 Bacteroidota bacterium
AACGAGTCGCAGGTTGAATATGAAGCAAACAAATCAAACTTAAGAAAAGAGGGATTTACATATAAAAACGAATTACTGTTATATGGTGGTTCTCATTTTGATATAAAGGAGTTATTAACAGAGGCTGAGAATAAGTTGGCAACAGTTCAGGAAACGATTAATACACTTGAAACAGAAATAGGAACAAAAGAAAAAGAGCTCAAGAATAAAAATAATACCATTGATAGCCTTTTTTCTTCAATAACAATATATCAGGCTGAATTAGAGCGACAGACAGTGCAGTTTCATGAACTGTCTGAGCAAATATTAATAAAACAAGAATTGCTTCAGCGAAAAAACCGGGAACTTTTAAAGCAAAAACAACAACAACAATCAATCATTGAAGAAATACAAAATAAAAAGACCGAGCTTGAAAATGCGCAAAAACACCTGACTAATCTGAAAAATGAATCAGCTTCAAATCAGGAAAAAATAGCAAAACAAACACAAATATTATCAAAGCAGGCCGACCAGATTTTAACCCAAAAAAGGCAGATATATCTGGTTATATTGTTGCTCCTTGCAACACTATTTGCAGGGATTACCATTTTTCGGTCATATCAGCTAAAAAAACGTTTGTCTATTGAATTGGAACAAAAGGTTGATTTGCGCACATTGGAATTAAAGGAAAGCCAGCTTCATTCTCATAGTCTTTTCGAACATACCCCTGTTGCAACGATAGAGTTTGATTTTTCAAAAGTGAATAAATTTATTGATCAGTTGAATATTAGGGACGAAGATTCATTTGATGAAAGGTTCTTGGACACTAAACTTCTTGATAAATGCATCGGGCTTTTCAGAATAATTGATGTAAACAATGAAGCCTTAAAACTTTTTCACCTCGATAAAAAGGAATTGCTTAAAAATGGATATTTTAGTTATGCTAAAACAGATTCAAAGAAGGATTTATTAATTACTTTAAAAAATATTTGGAAAGGTATATCTCAACTGGAATATGAGACTATACGTCAAACGGCAACAGGACAGGATTTATACCTGATTATCCGCTGGGTAATTTTCGATATTTCAAAACTTGATTATTCAAATGTACTTCTCACCCTAACAGATATTACCCGTTTAAAGGAATATGAAGATGAGCTGAGAAAACACCGTAATCACCTCGAAGAACTTGTCAATGATCGTACTGCTGAAATAAACCTGTTAAATAAGGAACTGCAATCGATTAACGAAGAATTATACGCATCGAATGACAAATTGCTGGAGAATAAAAATGACCTGGAACAGGCATTTAAGAAACTAAAAGAAACCCAGGATCAGCTTATACAATCGGAGAAAATGGCCACAATAGGGATGCTAACTGCCGGAATTGCTCATGAAATAAATAACCCTATAAATTTTATCAGTTCAGGAAGTCAACTATTATTTGATATTGAGACTGATTTGAAAGAAATATTGAAAAAGGACGATACCAGATCAAGTGAAATATTAATGAAATTAGATCTGGTAATTTCAAGTATAAAAAAGGGTGTCGAACGTACAACCGATATAATAACCAGTTTGCGAAACTATTTAAGGTACGATGGCGATGTTTTTATCAAACACAATATTTTAAGCAGTTTGCACGATGCCTTACTTATTTTACAAAATACCTATAAAGACAAAATTCAGGTACATGAACAAATTAGTGATGTACCAATGGTTGAATGTATTCCTGGCAAGATTTACCAGGTTTTTGTGAACCTCTTGTCAAATGCTGTTGATTCTATTGATGAACAAGGTGATATTTATATTTCTATATCGTGTAATGCGGATAAATCGAATGTTGAAGTCTGCATAAAAGATACAGGAAGTGGAATAGATAAGGAAATTTTGCCCATTGTATTCGATCCATTTTTCACTACCAAAGAAGTTGGAAAAGGTACCGGCTTAGGGTTATACATAGTTTATGGAATAATACAGCAGCATAACGGAGAAATAAAAGTAGAATCAACAAAAGGTAAGGGGACTACTTTTATTATAAGCTTACCCGTTGAACAGGATTCAAATTCCTAAGGTTTTTTGAACAATAAAAAGTATGTCTTCCTTTTTCCATGGTTTTGAAAGAAACTCACTAACCAGTATACGTTCTTTTTCGTTCACAACCTTCGATTCAATATATCCGCTCAGGATAATACATTTCATCTGAGGTGGTGTTTTCTTTATTTCCTTAATGAATTCAAGACCATTCATTGCCGGCATCTTAAAATCAGTAATAACCAGATCTACAGGGTTGGCTTCAATTAGTTTAAGGCCATTAATAGCTGATATAGCTGTTAAAACAGAAAAATGCTTCTTGAATTGTGCTTTGAATAGTTCGAGATTAATCGGCTCATCATCAACATACAAAACGGTCTTTTCCATCAATTGTTCCATGGGAAATATTAATTATTGATTGCAAATTTTGTGACCCATAATAAAGGGCAAAATTAGGAAAATATAGATGAATTTCTTAATGGTAAGCTGTTTAATTAACATAAACTCAGGGACATTTTTATGAAAGTAAGTTTTTTGTAGTCAGGAGGGCTAAAATCAAAGTTTAAAAAAGGAGAGGTTTTTTTGATGGCTTCTTATTCTTCGATAATCAAAC
>JAHEEB010000921.1 GCA_024640925.1 Bacteroidota bacterium
AAATATGACCGGCTTTGGGTATCAACTGGCGATGGAATATTGGTAAGAGACAATAACACGGGTCTGTTTCATATGATACATATACCACAGGCGAATAAAGGAGCAGTGCAGATGGTAGGAAACCTCGTATCTGATAAATATGGCAATGTATATGCCCCAACCCTAAACGATGGTTATTATGTTTTCAGATGCCTCCCTGATATTGAAAAGCAAGTTAACCCTACTGTTGATGATGTATTGTTTTTTTATAATTCTCGTGAAAACACAAATAGTATTTCTTCCGATCCGAATATAACCTATATTGATAAATCCGGTGATATTTGGATAGGTTCTCGAACTCAGGGGCTTTCCAGGTTAATTAAAAACAAGGAAAATATTTTTGATGCTGACATCATAACGTTTAAGCATTTTTCAAAAAACAGTGGATTGTGCTCTGATGTAGTTTTAACAATACAGGAAGATAATGATTCAAAACTCTGGCTAAGTACTGCAAACGGCCTTTCAAAGTTTGACCCTAAAACTGGAGTTTTTACGAATTATTTTATTGAGGACGGATTGTCTTCGAATGAGTTCTTCTATTTTGCTTCAGCGAAAGATAAAAGCGGAGAAATGTATTTTGGTACAACCAATGGCCTGATTTATTTTTATCCCGATAGTATAAAGGCAGACCCGAATAAACCTGAAATAATGCTGACTGACTTTAAAGTCATGAATAAATCAGTAAGCACAAATGATATAAATAAACGCGGGAAAAAAATATTAAAAGAAAGTATAGTTTATACCGATGAAGTCAAACTTTCCTACAAGGATTATATTTTTTCCTTTTCTTTTTCCACGTCAAATTATACCGCTTCTTATAAAAATAAATTTGCCTATAAACTTGAAGGCTTTGATAAAGACTGGATATATACAGGGGCAGACAATCGTATGGCACAATACACAAATTTACGCGGAGGCGATTACATATTCAGGGTAAAAGCCTCTAACAACGATGGTATTTGGAATGATGAGGGCATTTCTATAAAGGTAAAAATCACACCTCCATTTACCCAAACATTTGGTTTTTATACTTTAATTAGCCTGTTGCTTATTCTATTAATTTATGTAATTCTGCGACTACGACTTGCTCAACTAAAAAATCAGGCTTCAATACTTGAAGAAACTGTAAAACTGCGTACCGAAGAATTATCCGAAGCCAATACTCAATTGGAAGAAAAGCACGAAGAAATACAAATTCAAAACGAATCGCTCCAACAGCATAAAGAGGATATTGAAAAAGCCTATATAGAACTTGAAAAGTATAAATCAAATCTTGAAGAACTGGTGCAGGAAAGAACGAAAGAACTTCTAAAGGCTAAAGAAAAGGCTGAAGAAAGTGATAAGCTTAAAACGGCATTCTTGGCCAATATGAGTCATGAAATAAGGACGCCAATGAATGCAATCATTGGTTTTTCACAATTACTTGCAACCGAAGCAGATAAACCTGCCATGCAAAATTATATTGACATTATCAATAACAATTCGGAAATTCTTTTGGTTCTGATTGATGATATACTGGATGTATCAAAAATTGATTCCGACCTGTTGGAAATTTATTATGATAATTTTGATGTAATTCCTGTATGCGAAGAATTGCTTCAGTATTATACATTGAAAAATGAAAAAGACATTAAGATATCTTTTGAATACAACTCAAACGATGTAATCGTGTTGCATGCAGATATCGTGCGCTTTAAACAAATATTTACCAATTTAATTAATAACGCCATAAAATTTACGCACAAAGGCTTTGTAAAATTTGGCTATAAAATTGAAAAACAATTACCGGTTTTTTATGTACAGGATACTGGAATTGGAATAGCACCGGAAAATGTTGAAAGAATATTCAACTATTTTGAAAAAATTGAAGATAATAAAGAAACACTTTATGGAGGTACGGGAATTGGGTTAACATTATCAAAGAAACTTGTTGAGCTTATGGGTGGAAAAATTTGGTTAAAATCCACACCCAATAAAGGTTCTACATTCTATTTTAGCATTCCCGGTTTTACTGTAAAACAACTACAGAAAATCGAAAAGGAAACAACCGGTATATCTATAGAGAAGTTAAATTATGATATTGTTATTGCTGAAGATGAGGAATTTAATTATTTGCTTTTAAAAGCTTTATTACAAAAAATTAATGCTAAAGTAATTTTCTGGGCAAGGGATGGGGGACAAATAGTAAATTTCATAAAAGAAATTCGACATCCTAAAAGCCTTGTTATTTTAATGGACATTAAAATGCCGGTTAAATCAGGCATTGAAGCTTTCAATGAAATTCGTACTTTTAATCAAAATATCCCAATTGTTGCTGTTACAGCCTTTGCTGCTCCTTCGGATAGAAAAAGAATACTTGACCATAACTTTAATGGCTATGTTGGAAAACCTATAATAAAAGAAGAATTGTTTAAAGTTTTATCGGACATAAATCGCAAACTGGGCAGTATACATACCTACTAAAGTCTTGCGGAATTGAAATGAAATATCCAAATTATGTTAGTACACAATCTGATGGACAGAAAATCTTGCGAGCCAACAACCCAATTGTTTACCAGCCAATGAATTTTGTGTCTTGCAATAATCA